>JAKIZM010000080.1 GCA_022708025.1 Bacteroidota bacterium
CTGATCCGGTATGTAAGATAAAAGTAGTTTACAGGTATAATGACATAAATGATAATTCAAAAAAATACACTGCTATATTACTCGAAAGAACACTTAAAGTTTCAGATTTTCCAATCCCTGATAGCTTTAAGGTTTTTGATTTTGACGGATTAATATATCATTACGATACAGAAAAATTCCCATCGGACAATTTAGGACGATATTCACCAGAGTCATCTAAGATAAATTACACAGATTGGGTTGAGGGCACGGGTATTCAGTTTTGTGTTGACTGGTTGGGGAATAGTGATTTGGGTATACTTTATGTTGATTATGCTGAAGTCTATGATGATTATGGATGGAAAGATTTTATGGATGATTCTTCCTCTGTATATAGTAAGATAAATAACTATTTATCAGATTATCCTTCAAATGTATGGCCAAATCTTAAGTGCTGGTATGCCCACGACGAACCGCATAGCATAGATGCATTTATTCCTATTAAGAAAGTTGATGAGATTGTTCGAAATGCAGGCAGTGCACCGCTGATCACACATTTTTTTGAAGTTAATGTTTATAAAAATGGTATTCCTTCAAACAGTGCTGCACCGGTTTACCAGCGAGTTCACAATCATCAACAGCAAGGATCGGATTAGGAATGAAGTCCCTTGAAATGTTATTGATAAGGAAATTTTTAACAGACTTGGATTTAAGTCTGTCAAAAAAATAATTAATAGTAGTCATAAATACCTCAGAGAAATAATTTATTAAAAAATACTTAATCATCTCTTAGTATTATATAACACTAACAATAAGTGATGACTTGTTATTTTCACAAACCCAATTTCTCAAAGAAATTGGGTTTGTTATTAATAAGTATTTAAAAATTTTAATGCAGGTACTGGGCTTGCCCAGTCCGCTTTTGGAAAAACATTTTGTTGTTTTTAAACTACATCTAAAAGATAAATTTACTCATTCTGAACAAATAGAGTTTGTTCTTTACAAGTTTTTTTATAATTGGCTTAACAAATTCAACTTGATAAAGAAATTCTTTGTGCGGATATTTACACTAAGATGAAGTATAATTTTTTAAATATAAACGGAGTGATAATAAAATCTCTCCGTTTTTTATTTTTTCTTATTCCGGTTTCTATCTATGCTCAGCCGCAGAGTCCTACAAATATTGATGTGTTTTATACACTTGTGGATTCTGCAGCAGATATGGTAATAAAAGATCTTGGAAATGTAAAAACAGTTAATCTTGAGCTTAACTTCGGAATTGATTATTCGGTATTTGCTAACAGAGTAAGAGGTAAATTATTGAGAAGCGGAGTTCAGTTAGTTGGTGATGAAAGTGATAGCAAAGATTTTGTGCGGGTTAATCTTGTTCTTGATAATTCTTTTGTAGCATACTCGGAACCTGAAAAAGATGGAATATTTGGAGACTTTTACACTCAAAGAACAATTAAGCTTTCCGGTAATTATTTTATTTCAAAAAATTCCGAAGTAAAAGAATTTATCTTTACCAATATAGATAAAGTTAAAGTTGATGATGTTGAGGAATTAGAAAACAGATCGTATCCTTTTACACGCGGAGATTTACCGCCTGAACCATTCTTTTCCACTCTTTGGGAACCAATAGTGGCGATTGGGGCTGCTGCATTAACCGTAATTTTATTTTTTACAGTCAGGTCTAAGTAAACTTTATTACCTTTGAAGGCTTTTTTAATTTGGTTATAATTGCACATCAAAAACCAGTTTTATATATGAAAAACACACTTATTCTGATATTTTTTGCACTATTATTATTTGCTTGTTCATCTTCTCTGGATACTTCAAATTTTACTCCTGAGGAACGTCTTGCTTATGCAATTAAACTTTATGAACAGGAAGATTATGAAGAAGCTGTAAAAGAATTTGATGCAATTATTTTACAATATCCCGGCAGCAGTATTGTTGATGATGCACAGTATTATCTTGCAATGTCCAGATTTAAAAGGAAAGAATATATTCTTGCAGGCTATCAGTTCAGTAAATTAATAAAAGGTATGCCGTCCAGTGAATATTTGGCTGATGCTCAATATATGCTTGCTGATTGTTATTATGAGCTTTCACCGGATTTTTCTTTAGATCAGCGTTATACAAAAAAAGCAATTGAAGAATTTCAGGTGTTTATAGATTTCTTTCCATTAAATCCTAAGGTTGCCGAAGCTGAAAATAAAATTAAAGAACTGAATGATAAACTTGCAAAGAAGGAATATGAAGCAGCACGGATATATTATAAGCTGGAGGATTTTTTGGCTGCGCAAAAATATTATGATAGTGTAATGGAAGTTTATCACGATACACAATACGCGCCTTTAGCTCTTTATGATAAAATAAATTTACTTATTGAACGTAAACGTGATCAGGAGGCACTGGCTGAAGCAGAAAAATTTTTAAGTAAATACCCACAGCACAAAAATTATTCTGATGTTGAAAAAATTAAATCATCTTTGGAAAATAAACTGACTGTTAAACCTTAATGAGTAAAGCCAAAAAGATAAGTGATTCACAAATAACTATGACCGAGCTTGTACTGCCTCATCATACAAATCAGCTTGGTAATCTGCTTGGCGGTCAGTTGATGCATTGGATAGATATCTGTGCTGCTTTAAGTGCTGCAAAACATAATCAGAGAGTTTGTGTTACAGCATCGGTTGACAGAATAGATTTTCATCATCCGATAAAACTTGGAGAAGCAGTAACTCTGGTTGCATCTATCAACAGGGTTTTTAAAACTTCTATGGAAGTTGGTGTTAAAGTATTTGCACAGAATTTTAAAGAAAATAAAAAGGTACATACCAATACGGCTTATCTTACTTTTGTTGGTGTTGATGCTGATGGAAAGCCTGTTGAAGCAATTGAGGGAATACCAGAAACAGAAGACGAAAAAAGAAGATATGATGAAGCTCTTCAGCGCAGAGAAAACCGGCTTAAGAACAGAATACATTAAGTTTTTATTTGCTTGCTTACTTTTAATATTTCCGGAAAATATTTTTTCTCAGATTCCTTTTAAAGGTTTTGCAAAGCTGAATACTGTTAGGGTTGATTCCGGTTTTACAAAAATATTCAGCTTTAATTTTAATAATGATGAATACTCGGACCTATTATTATTTTCGCCTCTTAATAAATCAATACAAATAAATAAAGGTTTATCAGGAATTGAATTTTCTCCTCCATTAAAAGCACAGTCTCCTATTGAAATATCTAACATCGAACCGGTATTAAACTATAATAATAAAATTGAACATTATGCAATTACTTCCAGAAAGCAGCGCAGCTTTAATTTAATCAAATTTAATCCCAACGGTTCAATTGCTGTTCAAGATAAAATAGTATTTGATACATATCCTGAAAACCTTAGTGTTTCGTTTAACAGATTTGAAAACAACTATGAATACCTTATTTCAGGAAATTCATTCCGTGGATTATCAGTAATAAAAAAGGTAAATAAAAAACTTGAAGCAACAGAATTGCTCGCTGATAAGATTTTTCAGAATGCTAAATTTATCGATCTTAATTCAGATGGTGCTGAAGATATTATAGCAATTGATGCAGTTAATAATCAGCTTCATTTTATTTTTAGAAATTCAAAAGGCGAGTTTGAAGATCTCAGACAAATCAGTTTTGATGATCAGATAATCTCTTTATCGGTTTTTGATATTAATTATGATCAGTTTAAGGATATAATTATATCAACATCTTCTTCAATAGAAATTTTATTCGGCGATTCATTTTCATCATTTAAAAAATCTACAAAGATAAAAACCCTATATCAGGCTGATAAAATTGCAATAGGGGATTTTAACAGAGATGGCTTTTTTGATTTTAATTATCTTAACAGGGAAACAGGAATTGTTGCAACAATATTTGCAAATGATTTTACCAGCTATAATTCAGATTTTATTCATTTAAGAGATAAAGCAATTAAGGATCTGATTCCTTACTTCAGCAAGTTTATTTACGGAACTGCTATTATCAGCGATAAAGGTGAAATAAGAATTTTATCGAAAGTCAATTCTCTTTCCGATTCACAAACGCTGGCAATAGGGATAATGCCCGATAAAATTATTGAATTTGATTATCAGGATAACGGAATTTCAGATATTGCATTTACGGATAATTTCAATACAAGTTTAAATATTATACTAAGAGATGCTTATGGTTTACCTGAAAAGTTTTTTAGTATAAATCTGTATGATAATTATGAAAACATTCTGGTGTTCAATCAATCTAAAACTAAAAAGTTGTTTTATCTTTACAATGAAGGTAAAAGAGAGATTGAAGCTATTGAAGTTGATTGTGAAAAAATTTCATTTCGGCGGCGAATCATTTATTCTGATGGTCCGATTGAAGATATGGCTGTAAAACCGGATTTAGAAAGAGGTGCAATCGTATATATTCTTTATTCTCAGAACGGTTCTCTTTATTATCAACAGTATTTCAGATCTGAAGAAAAATATATAACCAGATCATCGGATGTTTTAACAAAAAGTTTCAGTGATGCATTTTTTATTAATCTTACTTATCCGACAATCGGTTATTTTGCATTTGAAAACGATAATTCAATACTAAACACTGTTGAAAGCAGAAGAGAAAATCTGCAGAGTAAAAAACATTATCAGATAAACAAAAATTATAATTCATTATATACTATCACTTCATTAGGTAATTTTAACGGAGACAGAAGTTTTTACTCAGTAGTTTCATATAATAATCAGCAAAAAATATTTTTTAATAATACAATAACCGATGAGATTTACCAATATTCTCCGACTTATGTATATAGGATAACAGGGAAAAATCGTTTATTTTTTGGAAAAAATAACTCCTTATTTGTTTATGAAGATGAAAAGCTGAAATTGACTAAATTATCGTTTTCAAGTTCGGGCAGAGTAAATGAAATAAAAGAAAAATTATTTGACATAAGTCTGGATAATTATATAATAATAAATTTTGATCATCGTAAAGAACATATAATTTTTTCAAAAAGTAATGATGGAATAATAGGAATCAAAGAGCTACTATAATGACTAAATATTTTTTTGCAATATTGTTAAGCCTTTCTTTTCAGGTTTTAGCACAGGAAATTTCAAAAAGCGAACTTGATTCACTTGTAAATTTATTTACTTACTTCAAAGGTGTGCAGACTTCGGAAAATCTCAAAAAACAAATTGAAAGTAATCCTGCTATTACAAAATGCGGTTTCAGAATGGTAAATGAAATTAAACAAAATTTTGATTTGCTCAATTCATCTCAACAGAAGATTCTTGCGCCATTATTACAAAGACCGCAAATGCAGAAAAGTATTGTTACACCAAAAGGTTATTTCAGAGTTCACTACGATACTACCGGAGTAAATGCAATTGGTTACAATCTTACACAATTTCTACAAGCTTTAGATTCAGCTTATACTTTTGAAGTTATATTTTTAGGTTATTCTGCACCACCTGCTGATGGATCGGAAGGCGGGGATAATAAGTATGATGTTTATATTCAGAATTTATCCGGTCTTTATGGATATACACAATTTGAAAATAAAGTTTCACAAAATAGCTGGACATCATTTATGGTTGTTGATAATGATTATTCGACAGGATATCATTCAACAGGAATAAATGGAGCAAGAGTAACAGTTGCGCACGAATTTCATCACGGAATACAAGGCGGTAACTATGCACCATCAGAATTGAATTCGCCTTTTAGAAATTCAGATGTTTTTTATTATGAGCTGAGTTCGACTGCAATGGAAGAATTCGTTTTCAATGATGTTAATGATTATTATGCTTATATGAGCGCTTATTTTTCAAGACCGGGAAAAGCTATGCCCAATACTGATGGCTATAGTATAGCTATCTGGAATATTTTTCTGCAAAAGAATTTCGGATTTGAAATCTTAAAAAGACAGTGGGATATGATTCCGGGAAATCCTGCTCTTAAATCAATTGCGCTAAGCTTTGATGAAGAAGGAACTAATTTTGGAAATGAACTTAATCGTTTTGGGATCTGGAGTTATTTTACAAATACAAGAAATATTTATCCGGGCGAGTATTTTCCGGAAGCCGGTAATTATCCGTTACTTATACCTACGGCAGTAATGAATTTTACACCTCCGGGCAAAACTTATAATATGTCAGCAGGTGCAACTGCAAATTATTTTTTACAGATTAATCTTCCTGAGCAGGATGGAGTGTTTAATACGATAATTACAAACTCAGATTACAGTTCTGCAATTAATAATCCTAATACTACTTTTAATTTTTCTTATTCTGTTTTCGATGATACCTCTTCGGGTATTATTCCAATAAGTAAAAAATATTCAGTTTTATTTGATAAGACAAATCAGCAATACTGGAACAATGCCGGAATATTGAATAATGTTGTTGTTTATGGAGATACCAGCTATTTGATACCGGAAATTATTTCAGAAACATTTGCATACCCAAATCCTGTTAAACGGTCTTCACGCAACAATCTTAAAATTGTTTTCCAGGAAAAAGCTGATGTTAACAAAGAAGTAAATGTAAATATTTATTCGGCTGGTTTGAGTCTTTATTATGAAGGCAATAAAAGTATTATATCTTCTTACTTAAAAGATGAAAAACAGTATTGTGAAATACTTTTAACTGCTGAAGAGATTAAATTTCCCACCGGTGTTTATTTTTATGTTATTAAATCCGGATCAAAAGTTCATAAAGGTAAAATGGTAATCTTTAATGATTAATTATTCTCTTGAAGCACAACAGTTAAATAAATCATTTGGTAGAAGATTAATCTTTAATGATTTAACATTCAAATTTGATAAACCCGGAGTTTATGGCATCTCAGGTCCGAATGGTTCAGGTAAATCTACTCTTGTTAAAATTATCGCAGGAATTATCGCTGCTTCAAAAGGAAAGATTATTCATCTGTTAAATGGAAAGATTGTAACTGAAGAAAATCTTCATAATCATATCGGATTTGTATCTCCGTATCTAGTTTTATATGAGGAATTTTCTACTTTGGAAAATCTGAAGTTGTTTGCTGATATACGCGGTACTGAGTTTAATAAAGAACGGGTTGATTATTTACTTAATAAATTTCTGTTGTATAAAAGAAAAGATGATCTGTTAAAAACATATTCATCCGGAATGAAGCAAAGAGTAAAATTTATTTTTGCTTTAATGCATTCACCGCAGTTGTTGATATTGGATGAACCAACTTCAAATCTTGATGAAGAAGGAAAAAACTCCGTTTATGAAATTGTAAAAGAAGAATCAAAAACCAATATTGTAATTGTTGCATCTAATGAGAGAAATGATTTGGAATTATGCGATGAAATTGTTTTACTGGAAAAATATAAGAGTTAAATAAACTATTAACTAAATGAGCTCAAAATCTTACAGTTTATTCTTAAAAGATTTAAAATCTGAACTGAGAACACGCTATGCAATTAACGCCCTGGCAATGTTCATCATTGTTGCAATCAGTGTTATAATGTTTTCGGTTGGTCAGGAAAAAATCAGTCCGAGTTTAACCGGCGGACTTTTTTGGGTTGTAATTTTTTTCACTGCAATGTCCGGTTTATCAAGAGCATTTGTTTCGGAAGAAGAAAGAGGAACAACCTTGGCTCTTCAATTGGTTGCATCTCCTACAACAGTATTTTCCGGCAAACTGATTTTTAATATTATTCTAGTTTTTGCAATGAATACAGTAATTGCAATTTTGTATTCAGTTTTATTTGAAGAATTTATTATCAGGAACTTTTTATTGTTCTTAACATCTTTTGTGTTTGGCAATATTGGTCTTGCAATTTCATCAACAATCATTGCTGCAATAATTGCAAAAGCAGGTGCAAAAGGAACGCTTTATCCGGTGTTATCTTTTCCGATTTTATTGCCTTTGATTTTAGCTTCAGTTCAATTAACATTGTTTGCTATCGATGGCATTTCCTTTGAAAGTGCTAAATTTGAATTAGCAATTGTTATCAGTTATGATGTAATTATGCTCACAGCATCTTATATGTTATTTGATTTTATTTGGAAAGAATAAAGATTTTAATAAAAATTTAATCGAAAATATTTATGGTCTGGAAAATATTTTTATTTCTGTTACTCGCTTTCGTCTCTGTAGCTGGAATTTCGTTTCCCATTGTAGAGAATCCTACAAAATGGTATGAGTTTCCGCTGATTCCCGGATTGGAAGAAAATGCAAAAATTATTTTCTTTCATGTTCCTACTGCGTGGCTAACAGTAATAGCATTTTTAATGTCAACACTATATAGTTTTAAATATTTACGAAAAAAGAACTTAGATGATGACTTAAAATCTTATGCATCAGCGCAACTCGGAATGATATTTTGTATTCTTGCTACAATAACAGGTTCTGTTTGGGCTAAATTTGCGTGGGGATCATTCTGGAACTGGGATCCGAGAGAAACCAGTATTTTTGCATTGTTATTAATTTATGGTGCCTGGTTTGCTTTAAGATCATCTATTGAATCGGAAGAAAAACGTGCTACACTTTCTGCAGTTTATTCGATGATTGCTTTTGTAACTGTGCCGTTTTTTATTTTTATTATGCCAAGAATTATGACTGGCTTACATCCCGGTTCTGCTGATGATACAAATGCCGGTCCGGTTGTAAATTTTAAAATGAATGGAAATATGCTGTTGATTTTTTTCCTGTCGCTGATTGGATTCACAATCCTTTATTTCTGGATGTGGCGGGTAGGATATAAATCAATATTATTAAAAGACAAATTAGACAAAAAATTTATAAGAGGTTAACTTGGAACAATTTCTTTCTGATAATTCAATTTATATTGTAATGATTATTGTGCTTATTGTATGGACAGGAATATTCAGTTATATGATTAGCCTCGATAAAAGAATTAAAAAAGTAGAAAAAGAAATGACAGGAGATAAAAATGAAAAGTAAATATATTTTTGGCGGAGTTATTATTGTTTTGTTTCTCGCCATTATGGGTTATCTGTTTACTCAAAGCAATATAAAGTATGAAGATAATTTTGCAGTAGTTAAAACAACAGACAAAACCGTAAAAGCAACAGGCAGCTGGATTAAAGCAAAAAGCTATGAAATGAATCGTGAGCAAAATACTTTTTCATTCTATATGTCTGATGCAAATGGTAATGAAATGAAGGTAGTCTACGAAGGTGCAATGCCTAATAATTTTGAAACTGCTACAAGTGTTGTTGTAACCGGATCATACCGGAACGGATACTTTCACGCAAAAGATATTTTAACAAAATGTCCCAGCAAATACGAACAACAAAGTGTTCAGTCTTCAAGCTTGTAGAGAAAAGAGCATAGAGTAAAGTGATTGAATGGTTAAGTTTAGATTAATACTAAGTTCAGAAATTATTTAAACCTAGCCGTAGATCAGTTTTTGAGAATGCAAACATTTTAATCATTCTCAATCGAAAAAAATATTAAGTGATATTGAACTTAATTACCTTATAGAACAATTAAATTTATTATCAAGGGAAATTACAAGTATTAGAAATTCATTAAAAAAATGAGCATTAGTGTTTTGGCATTTTCTTTTTTCCTCTTTGCCCTTAGCGCTATGCTCTCAGCGAGGTAAAATGATCGGTAGTATATTTTTAAGTGCAGCTTTAGTCTTTAGTATCATTGCAATGGTGATGTATTTTCTCACTTTCAGAGGATATAAAAACACATTAAACTTTGCCCGTTACAGCTATCACGGAATGGCAATCTTTGTTATTGCGGCATCCACTTATTTATGGTATGCAATCTTAACTCATCAATATCAGTATAAATATATTTTTAGTTACAGCAATAACTCATTATCAACCGGATTGTTGTTCTCTTCATTCTGGGGAGGGCAGGAAGGCAGTTTTATGCTGTGGCTTCTGCTTACTTCAATAATCGGAATTATACTTCAATCATATTCTTCTAAAAGAGGTGATCTTGAACCGAGAGTAATGGCAGTATTCACGCTTGCCACTTCATTCCTTTTAGTAATGGTTTCTCCATGGTTTAAAAATCCGTTTGAATATATCTGGGTTACTCCGATATTTATTGATGTTAAGAGTATTAATCCTCAATATTTTAATTTATCCTTCTTACAGAATTTTATTTTTACTGATCAGCAGAGCAATACAACATATATTCAGATGAGCAAGGAACTTTATACTGCTCTTGCACAATCAGGAATTTCTGTTAATCAGTTCATAGCTGATGGAAGAGGATTAAATCCGCAATTGCTTAATTATTGGATGCAGATTCATCCTCCAATGTTGTTTATCGGATTTGCTATGGCTACAGTACCTTTTTCATTTGCAATAGCTGCATTGATGAAAAATGAATACAGAGATTGGGTTAATCAGTCTTTACCATGGTTGCTTACAGGAATGGCAATTCTTGGTTTAGGAATTATGATTGGTGGCTACTGGGCTTATGAAATGCTTGGATGGGGCGGTTACTGGGCTTGGGATCCTGTTGAAAATTCTAGTTTAATTCCTTGGCTGATTGGAGTTGCGGCAATTCATACTATGCTTGTACAAAAAAGAAGTTTAAAGAGTACCGATGGCGTTGGAAGATATGCTAAAACAAATCTTATACTTAGCATTTTAACTTACATACTTGTTTTATATAGTACATTTTTAACCAGAAGCGGTGTGCTCGGCGATGCATCAGTACATTCGTTTGTTGACCCGGGAAATCTGGTTTACTTTTTCTTAGTTATCTTTATTGCAACATTTATCCTTATCGGAGTCGGCGGAATAATTTACAGATGGAAATATCTTGAAGATAAAAATGTTTATGATGAAAGCCTTCTCTCAAGAGAGCTTTCTTTATTCACAGCAGCGATAGTTCTTGTTGCATCTGCGATAATAGTTTTAGTTGGTACATCTGCACCGCTTTTTGGTCAGTCAGTTGATACTTTCTTTTATGATGAAATGCATCTGCCAATTGCAATTATAATCGGTTTGCTTAATGGTTTAAGCTTATTGTTAAAATGGAAAACTACTAACACAAAAACATTGCTTAAGGATTCTGCTTTATCTGTTATTGTAAGTATTTTTATTACTGCACTGATTGTGATCCTGGGCGGTGTTACTAATCTGATGATGATTTTGCTAAGCTTTTCATCAGCTTTTGCTTTGGTTGTAAATGCTGAAATTGCTATAAGGATAGTAAAAGGTAATTTTAAAAATCTTGGTGCTTATGTTTCGCATATCGGAATAGCTTTATTTATTCTCGGTGTTATTGGTTCAGGTGCATACAGTTCAACAGTTAATCTGGATCTTGTTAAAGATAAGCCTGCTAATGCTTTTGGTTATCAGCTTACTTTTACAGGATATACCCCGATTGAAAATAATACAAAATATGCTTTTAATATTTTGATGAAGAAAGATAATAACAGCTATCAGGTAGCTCCGGTAATGTATATCGCTGAGTATAACAATAGTTTGATGAGGGAACCGGCGATTTTAAATTTATTTTCTAAAGATGTTTATCTTGCCCCGCTTGGTTATGATGAAGGAAGAGATGATCATTCTCACGGCGATGTTGTAAAATTGGAAAAAGGTGTTACAACCGAATATCAAAATGTTAAAATCACTTTTAATAAATTTGATATTTCACCCGAAACGATGCAGCTTATGCAGGAAGGTAAAGACTTTCAAATGGGTGCAATGCTTACTCTTGAAGCAAATGGTAAAAAAGAAGAATTTGAACTGCTGCGAAAGAGTGTTAGCAATCAGGCTGTATTTACTGATTACACTTCTGAAAATGCCGGAATAAAATTGCAGTTAAATAATCTTACTGCTGAGATGATTGAAGTTTCAATTAATCCGATAAATGATACACAGGATCATACAGTTGAAAAGCCAAAGGAAGAAGTATTATTTGTTACTGCAAGCATTAAACCATATATCAGTCTTGTATGGATTGGTGTAGTTGTTATGGCGCTTGGATTCTTTATTGCAGTTGGAAGAAGATTAAAAGAATCTTTGTCATAATCATTATTGAAATATTTTTTCTGATAAGTACATCAGTAATAATTTAATAGCACACAGATTTTTATGATTGTTTATGATCATAGCTGATTAAACTCTGTGTTTCTCAGTGCGTTCTCTGTGGTTCTCCGTGTAAGGAATTAATGAGAAGGAGTCAGAAGTCAGAATTTTTTCACGCAGAGGCGCAGAGCCCGCAAAGATTTTTTTACTTATAAAAAAACCTTCGAGGTTTTTAAAAACCCCGAAGGTTTAAAGAGAAAACAACCATATTATTTAAAGTTTAGGTCATATGACCACAGGAGACTAAATTTATGTAACAAATTCAGAGGTCTCCTATGGATAAAATTCATAATAATGATGCTTACGGTCTTAAGCGTCTCGAGTCTAAAAACGCTA
>JAKIZM010000081.1 GCA_022708025.1 Bacteroidota bacterium
GTATTGTTGAAAATTTATTTCACCCAATTGGTGAATATTTTTTTCTCTAATTTATCCCTTTTTTTGATATTTAAATAGTCCTTTCTGTATTTCTATTTCGGATTTAAGAAGTTTTTATTTCGTTCGTTTAAAGCAGAGTTATTACAAAGTATTTCATTACGAGGTTTTTATGAAAAGTCTATCACTATGTATCATTTTATTTTTTAGCTATAGAGTTTTTTGTCAAAATTGGGCATGGAATAATATATACTATTCAGATACGGCTAATACTAGCGCATGGGCTTCGGTCAATGCAACTACAGTTGATGTTGAGGGGAATTTATATTCGGTTGGAGAATTTGGGGGTGGGATGACAATTAATAATATCTATTATCCATGGAATTCATCCATCCAACTTTTTATTATAAAAAGTTTTCAAAATGGAGGAGTTCAATGGAGTAAGGTAGTTGGTGGGACCGGCCAAATTTATGCAACTGGTATTGTCTGTGATGATTCTGGTTTTTTTTATATTACAGGAAGTTTTGCGGGTACAATTAATTTCGATTCAGTACAAGTATCAAGTGCTTGGGGAAGAGATCCTTATATTGCAAAATATGATTCTGAAGGTAATTTTTTGTGGGTCTCATTTGCTCATGGTATAGTAGCCGATGATCATTCATATAGTATTGCAATTAGTAAGCAAGGATTTTTATATATAACAGGATTTTTTTATGGTAATATTTTATTTGGTAATCATTGGATTAATTCAAACGGTTACACCGATATTTTCATTGCAAAATGTGACGGAGAAGGTAATTTTTTATGGGCTAGAAATGCTGGTGCTTCAAATTATGATGATTATGGTCAAGCAATTGCGACCGACGATTCAGGAAATGTATATGCTACCGGAAGCTTTCAAGGGTCAGGAAAGTTTGGACCTTTTATACTTCAGAGTTTTGGTTCTAGTGACATTTATGTTACAAAGATTAATAATGAAGGAGATTTTATTTGGGCAAAAAATTTTGGTGGAACTTCTGGCGATGGAGGTTCTGGTATTTCCGTCTCGAATCAAGGGGATATTGCTATAACAGGCTCTTTTTATTCAGGAATAAATGGCGCTCATTTCGACAATCATACGATATTTTCAAATGGAGGAGCAGATGCTTTTCTAGCAAAACTAAATTCAAATAGTTCAGATGTAGTCTGGGTAAGAAATATTGGTGGGCTCTCTGGAGAAGTAGGAAAAGGTGTAGTTTTTGACTCAAATCTGGATATTTGTTTTATTGAAAACTTCTGGTCTTCAATAACTTTTCCTGATACTATAATCAATAGTTATGGTACTGCTGATTTTCTTGTATGTAAATACGATAAATACGGAAACTACAATTGGGCAAAAAGTTACGGAACTACTGGTTACGATCGAGTACGAAATATTTCAATTGATAAGTTTAATAACCTATATATTTCGGGGGCAATTAATGGTTATTATTCTCCTGTTGTTAGTACAGTTAAAGACGGTTTTTTAGGAAAAATGATCAATCAAATCGTGCCAGTTGAACTAACTTCATTCACTGCTACTATTTCTCTTTCAAAAGTTCAACTTTCTTGGTTTACTGCGTCAGAGTTAAATAACCACGGTTTTGAAATTGAAAGAAGTTTAAATAAAACAAATTGGGTGACGATTGGTTTTACAGAAGGCAAAGGAACTACTTCAGAACCACAGAGTTATACTTTCTCAGATGATATCTCAGAAATATCTGCGCAAAAATTATTTTATAGATTAAAGCAAATAGATTTCAATGGAAGCTTTGAATACTCAAATATTGTTGAGGTTGAAATAGTACCGACTGAATTTTCTCTTTATCAAAACTACCCAAACCCTTTTAATCCGAGCACAACTATTCAATATGCAATAAGCAGCAGGCAGTTTGTAACATTGAAAGTATTTGATATTATTGGTAATGAAATAGTAACTTTAGTAAATGAGGAAAAGCCTGCTGGAGATTATAAAGTAGAATTTCAATCCTCAGTCGGCAATCTTCAGTTGGCAAGCGGAATATATTATTATCAATTACGTGCAGGTAATTATCTTGAAACAAAGAAAATGATACTGATAAAATAAAACAAGATTGACTTTAAGACTTTTATTTCGTTCGTTTAAAGCAGAGTTATTACAAAGTATTTAATTAGGAGGTTTTTATGAAAAAGTTATTATTAATCTTAGTTGTTTTACTTTGCGGTTTTAGCTATTCACAGAACAATCCTCAATGGATAATTTATAATACAACCAATTCAAATATACCCTCTAATACAGTTAGTGATATTGTTATTGACGGTTTGAACAGAAAGTGGATTTCGTTTGGTGGTGCCGGAATACTTAAAATAGATAGTGCTTCCTGGACACTGTACAATACAGGCAATTCTAATATCCCTACTAATAGTTTTCAAACAATAAATGTTGATAATGATTTTAATTTTTGGGGCGGAATTGGAAGCCTGATAACAAAGTTTGACGGTGTTAATTGGTATGTTTATGGTACACCAGATACGATTCCTCCTGGTCACAGTATTTCATCTATTGTTTTCGATAGTTTGAATAATGTATGGCTCTTAAAAAATCTTAATGTTTCTATTAGTTCACCTCATTATTTAATGCAATTTAAAGAAGACAGTATTTGGTCAACACATCTTACATTGGGATTAGCTAATGGTTATCGGCAGTTATTAATTGATGATCAATCTATTTGGATAGGCGATGGAGAAGGATTATACTTATTTGAAAATGATTCGTTGCAATATTTTCAACCGCAATACGGACCGATTGGTTTGTATGTTACTGATATTAAAGCAGATGCTATGAATAATATTTGGTTAGCAGTCGGTTTAGGAGGATGGGGCGGCATAGTAAAATTTGATGGATCAAATTATTCTGGTTACAATTATAATGCTGTTGCAATTGAATTTGATAAAGATGGAAACTTATGGGTCGGAACACAAGCAGTTTTGGAAAATGCTGAATTGTTAAAATTTGATGGTACAAACTGGACATCATTTAATTCTTCTAACTCACAATTACCGCAAACTTTTAGTATTACTGACTTGGCATTTGATAATTATGGTAATTTATGGATAGGAACAATGGATGCCGGATTAATTATTTTTAATGAAAATGGAATTGTTCCTGTTGAACTCGTTTCTTTTTCTTTATCTGTTATAGATAATGATGTAATTCTTAACTGGCAAACAGCAACAGAAACAAACAATTCTGGATTTGAGGTCTTGAAAAAGAAATTAGCAGACAGAAGTCAGGAGTCAGAATGGGAAAACATCGGATTTGTTCCCGGACACGGAACAACTACTGAAACACAATATTATTCATTCATAGATAATCAGGTTAATCCGGGAAAATATCAATACAGACTAAAGCAAATAGATTACGATGGGAAATTTGAATATTCAAAAACAATTGAAGTTGAAGTGAGCTCTCCAACAGAATTTTCGCTGGAGCAAAACTATCCCAATCCTTTTAATCCAAGCACAAAAGTCAGTTGGCAGTCTCCAGTAGGCAGTTGGCAAAGTTTGAAAATTTATGACATACTTGGAAATGAAGTTGCAACATTAGTTAATGAATACAAACCAGCTGGTACTTATGAGGTCAATTTCAACGGTCATTCTGACGAAGGTCAGAATCTCTCAAGCGGAGTTTATTTCTATCAATTAAAAGCAGGCGACTTTGTTCAAACGAAAAAAATGATTTATTTAAAATAAGCCCAAGGGTCGGACAAACTGTCCGATCCCTGTTTTATTTTTTTCAATCTGTGTTAATATTATTAACACACAAAAAATCAAAATCACAACAATCATCCCTTAAAATTTTGTATTTTTACACTTAATAATTAACTCCAAAATGAAAAATGAATAAACTTAATCAGCAACAAATCAATTCTAATTTATCAAAGTTTTCCGGATGGAGTTTTGTAAACAATTCAATATCAAAAGAATTCCGGTTTAAAGATTTTATTGAAGCTTTGGCTTTTGTAAATACAGTCGGATTAGAAGCTGAAAAAATGGATCATCATCCTGATATTTTAATGTTTGGATGGAATAATGTAAAAATTACAATTTCAACTCACGACGCAGGCGGAGTAACTGAAAAAGATTTTGAACTTGTTCAAAAAATAGAGGAGAGATTAAAATGAATTCAAGATTAGATGAACTTTTAGATAAATACGATGATAACCCAATGGATGCAGATATCATCTTCAAAATTGTAAAGCAATATTTACTGTTAAATATGGATGATGAAGCAGAAGAATTTCTGAAAGATCTTTTAAAGAAGGATCCTAAATATGTGCAGGCATATATTACATACGGTAATCTTAAAGAAAACAACAACGAAGTTGAAGATGCAGAATATTATTATCGTACCGGATTAAAAATTGCAAAAGAGTTAAATGATACAGCAGCAATAAGAGCATTGGAGGATTATCTTGATGAGCTTGAATAAAGATGATGTATTAAGAATTTTTAAGGGTACCGAAGCATTACTCGAAGGACATTTTCTGCTGACATCAGGAAGACACAGCAGTCAGTATTTTCAGTGTGCAAAAGTTTTACAGTATCCCGAATATACTTCTCAGATTTGTTCTTTAATTGCGGAGCATTTTAAGAATTATGAAATTGATACTGTTGTTGCACCTGCAATGGGGGGAATAATTGTAGGATATGAAGTTGCTAAACTGCTAAATAAAAGATCTATCTTTACCGAAAGAGAAAATAAGATAATGACCTTGCGTCGCGGATTTACACTCTCTAAAGGAGAAAAAGTTCTTGTTTGTGAAGATGTTGTTACTACAGGCGGATCAGTATTTGAAGTAATAGATATCCTAAAACAATTTGGTGCCGAAGTAGTTGGAATCGGAAGTATTGTTGATCGCAGTAACGGTAAAGTAAATTTTGGCTATGATTTTTTTCCAGCATTAAGCCTGGAAGTAATTTCTTATCTTCCTGAAGAATGTGAAATATGTAAGGAAGGAAAATTGGAATTGGTTAAACCGGGTTCGCGTAAAGTTTTTTAATCGTAGTCATTTATTATTTTAAATTGATTTCTATTTAAACTGAGCCTGAATAAATGCTCAAACTTTCAACTTCAATGCAGTTTTTTTTATGAAACATTTATTATTTGTAATTCTGCTTTTTACAAACATTGCCTTTTCGCAAGTTAACTTTGATCAATACTTTGAAAACAAATCATTAAGACTCGATTATTTTCACACGGGCAATTCAGATGAAGATACATATTCGTTTGATGAATTAATCGAAGAACCATTTTGGGGTGGTTCAAAAACTAATTTAATTGATAAGTTTGATTACGGAAATTATAAGTTCATTGTTAAAGATTATCAAACCGGACAAATAATTTATTTACGGACTTATTCTACATTATTCAGTGAATGGCAGACTACTGATGAGGCCAAACAAACAGTCAGAACTTTCAACGAGACAATAGTATTTCCATATCCTAAAAAGACAGTTATAGTGGAGTTTTATACCAGAGACAGGAAAAACATTCTACATAAAAAATTTGAATATACGGTTGATCCAAGTAATTATTTTATCAAAACAGAAAGAACATTAAGCTTTAAAAGTTTTAGAGTTTATCATAGTAACAGCTCAGATAAGGCTGTTGATATAGTAATAATTCCCGATGGCTATACTTCGGATGAAATGGAGAAATTCAAGAACGATTGTGAAAGATTTGCGGGTTATTTATTCAATACTTCGCCATATAAAGAAAATAAAGATAAGTTTAACATTTGGGGAATTGAAGTTCCTTCAAAAGAATCGGGAACAGATATTCCCGCGGAGAATATCTGGAAAAACACAATTGTAAATTCACAGTTTTATATGTTCGATCTTGATCGTTACCTGATGACAAAGGATAATAAAACACTAAGAAACATTGCTTCAAATGCACCTTATGATCAGATATTCATTCTTGTTAATACTGATATTTATGGCGGCGGTTCGATATACAATCACTATTCGGTTTGTGTAAGCGATAATAAATTCAGCGAGTATATTTTTACTCACGAATTCGGGCATGGATTTGCCGGACTTGCAGATGAATATTATACATCTGATGTTGCATATAATGAATTTTATCCGCTTGATGTTGAACCACTTGAACCTAATCTGACAACACTTGTAAACTTTGATTCAAAATGGAAAGATATGATCGATAAAGATACTCCGATACCAACACCGGAAATAAAAAAATATCAGAATGAAGTTGGAGTTTATGAAGGCGGCGGTTATATGGCAGAAGGAATTTATCGTCCTATGCAGGATTGTTCGATGAAATCAATTTCGGTAAATAATTTTTGTCCTGTTTGTAAAAGAGCAATAACACAAATGATAAATTTTTACAGCGAATAGAAGGAAACAGATTGGATCAGAAAAAATTACATAAATTTGTAGAAACCATTGCATCCCAGAAATTTTCTTCTGATGAAGAGATGCTCAAAAGAGTTATCAACGAAATTGTTCAGGATCCTTCTATCGGATTTATCGGAGGAAGAATTTGGAAGCTATATCCGGAGCTGGAAGGTTATAAAGTGTTATATCAAACCGGCAAAATGGGTAAGATTGAAAAAACTTTTATTATAAAAGCACTTGAATATCCGGTGTTTGAAAATTTAGCACAATATAGAACAATACTTGGTCACGAAACAATTGAAGCATTAAGAAAGAAAGGAATATTCAAATATTCTGCATCTGGAGTAGGATATAAAGTAAAAATACAAGGTAAAGCTTTTTATGAATATGTAATTGCTCTCAATTCAAAAAATATTGATGAAGAACTAAAAATAAATCTCAGTATAATTTCCACCGCACTTACTTCTCAAATAAAGCAGCGAAGAATTTCGCACAGTGCAAATCAGCTAAAAGCAGATATTGATAAAGCCCGTCAGCTTCAGAGAAGTATTTTACCTGAGCACGAGTTTAAATTTCATCATTTTGAGGTATATGGAATTACTGATCCGGCAGAAATAGTTGGCGGTGATTTTTTTGATTATCTGGATATTGGCGAAAATAATGATAAAGTTGGTATTGCTATCGGAGATGCTGCCAGCAAAGGAATTGCTGCTGCTGCAGAAGCAATGTATATTTCAGGTGCTTTAAGAATGGCAACTACCTTTGATATAAATATTTCTCTTATTATGAATCAGATGAATGAATTGGTTAATAAGATTTTTGAGGATGATAAGTTTACTTCACTTTTTTATGGAGAGCTTACGACAAATAAGAACGGATTGTTTTTATATGCAAATGCAGGTCACAATCCGCCGTTATTTTATAAAAGCAAAATAAATAAAATTACATATCTTGAAACAACAGGACCTGTTTTGGGACCAGCACCACAATCCAAATACACAGTTGAAAATATTAATATTTATCCTGATGATATTCTTGTGTTATATTCCGATGGTGTTACTGAGGCAGCTAATAACAAGTCTTCATTTTATGGCGAGCAAAGACTGAATACCATAGTAAGGAAATTAAAAGATAAATCATCTAAAGAAATAGCACTTGGAATACTTGAAGATGTAATTAAGTTTTCAAGAAACGGAACCTATAATGATGATAAAACAATAGTTGTTATTAAAAGAACTTATTAAAGATTTAAAATTATGTTAACATCAATAAACCCATCGAATAATAAAGTATTAAAACAATACGATGAAATGACAACGGAACAATCTTACGAGATTATTTCACTTGCTCATCATACATTTTTAGAATGGAAAGAAACCTTATTTACTCATCGTTCAGAATTAATGAAAAAAGCTGCAAAAGTTCTGAGGCAAAACTCCGAAGAATATTCTGTGTTGATGACAATGGAAATGGGTAAACCGATTGCTCAATCGAGAGCTGAAGTTGAAAAATGTGCCTGGGTCTGTGATTATTATGCAGAGAATGCTGAAAAGTTTTTAACTGATGAAATAGTGAAAACAGAAGCTTCAAAAAGTTTTGTTTCTTATCAGCCATTAGGTGTTGTGCTTGCTGTAATGCCTTGGAATTTTCCTTTTTGGCAGGTCTTTCGGTTTGCTGCTCCGAATTTAATGGCAGGCAATGCAGGGGTTTTAAAACACGCATCAAATGTTACCGGATGTGCTTTGGCAATTGAAGATGTATTCAGAAAAGCAGGATTCCCGGAAAATCTTTTCAGAACATTATTAGTCTCATCAAAAAATGTGAAACCAATAATTGAAAATGAAAATATTAAAGCAGTTACTTTAACCGGAAGTGTCCCTGCTGGGAAATCAGTTGCATCTTTAGCCGGCAGCCTGATTAAAAAAACTGTTTTAGAACTTGGCGGAAGTGATCCTTATCTTGTGCTTGAAGATGCTGATCTGGAAAAAGCTGCAATGTCTTGTGTTAACTCGCGATTAATAAATGCCGGACAAAGCTGTATAGCTGCAAAACGTTTTATAGTAGTTAAAAAAGTTTATGATGAATTTGAAAAATTGTATTTAAAATTCATGTCAGATAAAAAAATGGGTGATCCATTAAATGAAAAAAATGATTTGGGTCCGCAGGCAAGCACACAGTTAAGAGATGAACTGCACAATCAGGTGTTAAGAAGTATTGAGCAGGGAGCCGAATTAATTCTTGGCGGAAAAATCCCTGCGATGGATGGAGCATATTATCCTCCTACTATTTTAAAAAATGTTAAACCGGGTATGGCAGCATTTGATGAAGAATTATTCGGTCCTGTTGCTGCTTTAATTAAAGCAAAAGATGAAGATGAAGCTATTGATTTGGCGAATAAAAGTATTTTTGGTTTAGGTGCTGCAGTGTTTACAAAAGATAATAAAAAAGGGGAGTGGATTGCTAAAGAAAAGCTGAATGCCGGATGTTGTTTTGTAAATGATTTTGTAAAATCAGATCCGCGGTTACCTTTTGGCGGGATAAAAGAATCAGGATACGGAAGGGAACTTTCACCGTTCGGAATAAAAGAGTTTGTTAATATAAAAACGGTTTATATAAAGTAATCAGATCAATTCTTCTAATAAATTAATAAGATCAGTTCTGCTGAATGGCTTTGAAAGATAATGAGTGCAGCCGGCATTAAGAAATTCTTCTTTTTCACCGGGTAATGCGAAAGCTGTTAAAGCAACAATGGGGGTTTTTTCGTAGCCTTTAATATTTTTTAATTTTTGAGCAACCTCCATTCCTGAAATACCGCTGCCAAGATTAATATCCAGCAATATTAATTTATAATCATTTGTAGATGCCATAGAAATTGCATCCTTACCAGTAATAGCAAAATCCATTTCACAAATATTCTTCAAAAATAATTTTGCAACGTCTCTGCTTGCAGAATCATCATCAACCATTAAGATTTTATGGAGGCTGTCAAAACTAACTGTTTCTTTGGTTTTCTTATCAGATTTTTTCTTCTCTTGTTTGTCCTTCTTTTTTAACTTAGCACTTTGAAGAGGAAAGATAACCTGGAAAGTTGAGCCACTGCCAAATTTACTTTTCAGAATAATTTCACCGGACATCATTTCAACAAGCTTTTTAGTTATTGTTAATCCCAAACCTGTGCCTTCAAATTGTCTGTTCAATCCTTCACTAACTTGTCTGAAAGCTTCAAAAATCGTCTTTAGATTTTCTGTTTTTATTCCGATACCTGTATCAATAATACTTAATGAAGCAAATCTGAGATCATTTTTAGTTAAAGATTTTATCTCAACAGTAACAGAACCGGACTGTGTATATTTAATAGCATTAGTCATAAGATTATTAAAAATCTGAAAAAGCAAATGTTCATCAGCAAGTATAAATATATCGCCTTTAGGTTTTTTTACGATCAAACGAAGATTCTTTTTCTCAGCTGAAGTGTTAAACAGCTTAATATTTTCATTTACAAATCCGACTAAATTAATTTCAGAATAATTAATCTCAATTCTGTCAGATTCTATTCTTGAAAGATCCAGAACTGTGTTCAGAGTTTCGAGAAGTCTTTTGCCGCCCAATAGAATTGTTTCAGCCATATCTGCAAGTGCCGGATTTTTTATTTCATTTCTTAATATTTCAGCAAAGCCAAGAATACCTACCAGAGGTGTTCTTAATTCGTGACTGACATTTGTGAAAAAGTTACTCTTTATCCGTGATACCTGTTCGGCTTTTTCTTTTGCATCAGTTAATTCCTTTTCACGTAACTTTGCCTCAGTTATATCCATACTGACTGCCGCAAGAGCAATAGGTTTTCCTGAATCATCTGTGATAAGTGAAGTTGATAAATATATCGGAAACTCTTCACCGCTTTTTCTTTTATTTATCAGTTCGCCAGTCCAGCCGCCGGCGAGCGTTTGAAGATGAATTTCTTTAACAATAGCCGGATCGGTATTCATTGAGCGGATAAATGAAATTGGTTTGCCTATAATTTCAGTTTGAGAGTAACCGTAAACCCTGCTGAAAGACTTATTAACAAATATTATTTTATCACGGATATTTGTTATGCATACACACTCTGAAACATTTTTTAATGTTTGAGCAAGAATATTTATTTTCTCTTCAGCAAGTTTTCGTTCAGTTATATCTGTTATAAAACCTTCAAGACAAATAACATTTCCGATATCATCATAAATAGCACGCCCTTTTTCCCACACCCATTTTTCTAATCCCTGCCAGGTTATAATTCTGTACAGCAAAGTAAAAGGTTCGTGGTTTGCAACTGCATTCTGGATTATCTCAAAAACTAAAAGCTGATCATTTTTGTGAATGAGACTTGCATAACTTATATGTTTGTCATTTATAAGTTCATCCTGTCTGTAACCTGTTAACTGATAGCATCCTTCGCTCACAAATTCCATTGTCCAGTTAATATTGTTTTTACAACGGTAAGCCATTCCGGGAAGATTGCTCATTAAAGTAGCAAGCTCCCGTTTTTGTTCAGTAATAATTCTTTCTGAATTTTTTCTTTCGGTTATATCTCTTACTATTGCCTGAACATAAACTGAATTACCCAACTGGATTCTGTTTAAACTGATTTCTGCAATAAAAATACTTCCATCAAATCTTTTATGAGCCCATTCAAAAAACTGCAATTGACCAGATAATGCATCATCAATTTTTTTCTTTCCTTTTAGTCTTGATAAAGAGCCATCAAGCTGATATTCAGGTGACAGGTCATAAGGTGGAACATCTTTTAACATCTCTTTTGTGCATTTGAATAGTTCAAGTGTTTTTTGGTTGCAATCAGCCACCAGACCATCAAGGACTAAAAAGATTGCATCATTAGCAGATTCAAAAAGCGTTTTGTATTTAATTTCACTCTGGATAAGTGCTTCGGTTGCATTATGTTTTTCTGTTATATCATTAAAAAAAACAGCAATGGTATTTGAAGTTAACTTCATTACAGAAAATTCATAAACTCCTTTTAAATAAATATCCTCATATTTTAATTGCATATTTAAAAGGGATTTGCCGGTTTTTATTACAGACTTGAATTTTTCAATGAAATTATCTTTGAGCAGTCCGGGGAAAACATCCTGGATTTTTTTTGAGATAAGTTTATAAACATCAATTTTTAACTTGTCAACAGCTGATTGATTTGTGCTTATCAGAATAAGATCATCATTCTCATCCATTCTGTAAACCAATACTCCCAAAGGTGAGGCATCAAGCATATTCTGAAGACTTTGAGCAAGTTTCTTTGCATTTTCTTCAGCGTTTTTCTGGTAAGTTATATTATCACAAACAAAGTTGATCTCTGTAATAGATTCAGTATCTGCTAAAGTATAAATTGTTTCGCGGACCCAGAAACTCTGACCATTCTTTCTGAGCATTATCATCTCGTGCGATGATTGTTTACCCGGGTTCATCAGAACGTATTGTATTTGTTTCTCTATTCTTTCACGTTCAGTAAGAATAAAAATTTCTGAAACATCAGATCCAATTAATTCGTTAACATCATACCCAAGTTCAGCGGCACCATTTTTATTAATGGATATAATTTTCTTATCCAAAGAAACAGTGAAAAGAATTAATGGATAATTCTCATAAAGTAATTTATACTTCATCAGATCCTCAGCAGATATCTTAGCGCTGTTGTTTAAAGTTATATTTTCTTCTTCCGGGTCAGATTTCATCATGTCTTAATATGAATTACCTTAATAACAGGAAAATTATTTGTATTAAAATAAGAAACTTATAGCAATTAGTTAACTGGTTTATAGTAAAAATATTTAGTTTCTCAAATCCGATATAGGACATAAAAACAAAGATAATTTAACGGACAAATAATTATTTCTTAAAAATTCTTCCTTATGACTGTCTTTATTGAGCTAAATGGGATTGTTCATATAACATTTTGAAG
>JAKIZM010000022.1 GCA_022708025.1 Bacteroidota bacterium
GTATATGATGTTTTGGGAAGAGAAGCTGCATCTCTTATAGATTCTTATAAAGAAGCAGGCTCTCATAGTATAAAGTTTGATGCATCAAATCTTACAAGCGGGATATATTTTTATCAGTTAAAAGCCGGTGAATATATTGAAACGAAAAAATTGATATTGCAGAAGTAAGAATCAATCTATACAAACCCAATTCCTTTGAGGAATTGGGTTTGTCATTAGAAAGAAATTTGGTTTGTCATTAGAAAGAAATTTGGTTTGTTGTTCTAAAGCATTTATTCTGCTATCATCCGGAACGAACAGGAGTTCGTTCACTACAATGAAAAATAAAATTTATGACATCGCCGGCAATCAGCCTATTTTACCGCCTTTCAAGCATTAATCCTTTCATAATTCTTTACTTTCAACCAAAAACAAAATCACTTATTTTAGTGCACAAAACTGTATTTAGTAACTAAGTTACTGTATTTAATAGTGAACGGATACAAAATAAATTCAAATTTGAGCTGGTGGATAATTGGAATTTTATCTTTTTCAATTATTCTTTTCAGAATTTTATTTTTTTCAAGAGAGTCGTATTTATTTTTTATCATAAACGATTTAATTGTAATTCCCCTGATTGTTATAACAATACTTGTTATAATCCGGAAGATTAAACGTTCAGAAGCTCATCCCACGGCACTTGTTTTAAATTCGGGTATTATTGTTGCGTTTGCTTTTCTTGTTTTGCTTTTCTCAGAACCAATTTTAAGCAGCTTTTCTATCAATACAGCGGTTTTAAAATTAAACCCCGGATTATTTCAAAATATCATTCTTAGTTTATACTCATTGATGTTTATTGCCATAACATCGTTTTGGTTTGCAACAATAAAGGAATTGTATTTTTACAAAAGATATCGTTCAAATCACATTTACTTTCAACTGATGATTATCTTTATTGTGCTCACTTCAGTTACAAGTTTTGCATTAAAGGGCGGACAGTATAATTACATTAACGATACTTTTAAAATTATTACTTCTATACTTATCGTTTTCAATTCATTAAAAATCTCGTGGATAGCATTTGTATCAAAAAAAGAAAAAATATCTCTGCTTCTTCAATCAATTATTATAGCAATTTTGTTCAGCCTGAATTTAGCTAATATTAATTCAAGCAGTTTTGGTGGAAAAATACTTGCTGATTTTTCTCCGTCTTTTTATTCTTTTTATTCTCTGATCTTATTGTATGGTGTAATTTATTTTAGTGTTCTGTTCTTTACTACTTTATTCCACATTCCCACAGCAGAAGCTTATGATAGGAAAGCAAAAGAAGTATCATCGCTGCAGTATTTCAGTAAACTTATTAATCAGGTTCTTGATTTTGATGATCTGGCAGACACTATAACAGATCTTGTTACAAAGGTAAGCGGTGCTGATTCAGCATGGATGATAATAGAAAATAACAATGAGCCAAAAACAATTGCCAATAAAAATATTGCTTATATCGATGCTGATCTTATTAACAATTATTTACTGGAAAATGGTTTGTGTGGAAAAATTTCTGAAACAAAAATTTGTTCGTTAACTAAATTTACGGACAGAACTAAATTATCAGAAAAATTCAGTAGTGTAGCAATTACTCCGTTAAAAGGTATTGACAATCAAAAAAGATATTTAATTGCTGCACGTAAAAATGATCTGCTGTTTTTTGAAGAAGATAAAACTGCTATAAATACTTTTGCAGACTATGCTTCCGTAGCTATTGAGAATTCATTACTTCTTGAACAATCAATTGAGAAACAGCGGCTTGAGAAGGAACTTGATGTAGCCCGCGACATTCAAAAGAAAATACTTCCTGAAAAAAATCCTGAGGTAAACAATCTCTCAATTTCATCTTTCTTTATTCCTGCTTTTGAAGTAGGAGGAGATTATTATGATTTTTTTGAAATAAGCAAAAACAAATTAGGATTTATTATTGCAGATGTTTCAGGTAAGGGAATTTCTGCTGCCTTTATTATGGCAGAAGTAAAAGGAATCTTCAACTCATTAAGCAGAATGATTGAAACACCTAAGCAGATATTAGAGAAGGCAAATGAAATATTACTACAGAGATTAAATAAAAGAAGTTTTGTAAGTGCTTTATATGGGATTATTGATTCTGAGAAAGAGGAATTAACATTTGCACGCGCCGGACACTGTCCTGCATTATTGGTAAGGGAAAATAAAATCCAATCATTTAAACCCTTTGGAATAGGTTTGGGTCTTGCAAATAATTCTGATTTCAATAATCATCTTGAAGAGATAAAAATAAATCTAATGGATAAAGACACATTGATATTTTATACTGATGGAATCACTGAGGCAAAGAATGAAAAGCTTGAGGATTTTGGTGAAGAACGCTTTTCAGATATTCTTGTTGAGAATTCAGATAAAAATGTTAATGAAATAGCGGATGAAGTAATAAAAGAAGTATCATTATTTTCAAGCAGCCATCATCAATATGATGATATAACTTTAATTATATTAAAGTGGAATAAAAAAAATAATTCAAACGGAGTTTAAAAATGGCAGATTTCAACACCTCGATTAAAGAACAAGGTGATGTTAGCATTATAAATCTTAAAGGTTACCTTGATGCACATACTGCACCTATGCTCGAAAATAATTTTGTAAATCTGATTAGCAAAAACAAATTTAAGATTGTTGTTGATTTCAAAGAACTTGCATACATAAGCAGTGCAGGACTCGGAGTTTTTATGGCTTATGTTGAAGAGATAAGGCAAAACAAGGGGGATATTAAATTATCTGGTATGAGTGAAAAGGTTTACAATATCTTCGATCTGCTGGGTTTTCCTTTGCTTTATGAAATCTTTAATTCAGAAGAAGAAGCAATTAAGAAATTTTCAGAAAAATAAAATCGTGAAAACAAACGAATTAAAAGTTAAAAGCAAAACTGAAAATTTATCAATTATAAGAGATTTCGTCAGCTCTTATGCAGCCGATGCAGGAATAGCTTCTGATATTATTGAAAATATTATCCTTGCTGTTGATGAAGCCTGCACTAATATTATTAAACACGCTTATCATTCTGTACCTGATGGTGAAATTATAATTAAACTTAAATTGTCAGGTAAAAAATTTATAGTTACTATTAAAGATTACGGTAATTCATTCTCACCGGAAAAAATTCCGGAACCTGATTTGCAAAAGTATTACAGACAGAAAAAAGTCGGCGGACTTGGTATGTATCTGATGAAAACACTGATGGATGATGTTAAATATCATTCTGTGCCGGGTAAATACAACGAAGTATTGCTTTCCAAAAGTATTAAAATAGGAAAAAGCAATGTCAGACAATGAGAGTTTAAAAGTCAGAAGAAATCTTACTGCGCTTGTTGAATTCAGCAGAGTGATAAACTCAAGTCTTGACCTCAACTTTATACTGAACAATGTTTTATTAACCTGTCTTGGTAAGTTTTTAGCAACCAAAGGTATTATTGCACTTAAAAAAAATAACAAACTTTTACTAAGAGCTCAGAAAGGAATTACCGAAAAGGGAATCAAAGATTTTCCGGAAATTATTATTGATGAAAGTTGTATCATAAACGATAAACTTACTGAATATTTTATTTATAATAATCTGGTTGCTGCTGAAAAAATCAGTTCATCAAATGAATGTTTAGGAATTGTATCACTTGGTGAAAAATTAAATAAACAGCCTTACAGTAAGGATGATCTTGAATTTTTAAAAACTATTCTCAACATCGCTTCTTCAGCAATACAAAATTCTTTAATCGTTGAGGAATTAAAAATAGTTAACCGCGAACTTGATTCAAGAATCCAAAGATTGAGCTCACTTTTTGAACTGAGTAAAGAATTTGGTTTGTATTCTGAATCAACAAGGGTTACAAGATTGCTGATGTTTTCTTTAATCGGTCAGTTTATGGTTCAGAAATATGCTTTGTTAAGATTTGATGGAACTGATATTGAAATTATCGAACCTAAAATTCCGGTTGACGAATTATTATCTAATCTGCGAAAATATGATTATCAGAAAATCGAGTCTTCTCTTAACAAAACTCAGGTAGCTTTACTTTATCCTGAACTTTTTGAAATGGGAATCGATGTGATTGTTCCAATGCAGATAAGAGGGAAAACCAAAGGAATAATTATTTTGGGCAGAAGACTCAACAATGCTGATTACACAGATTCAGATATTGAATTTATTTTTTCAGTTGGCAGTCTGGCAATTATATCTTTGGAGAACAGAAGATTATTCAGAGAAGCTTTAGAAAAACAGAAGCTTGAAGAGGAATTAGATCTAGCGAGAGAAATACAAAGAAACTTATTACCGCAAACCATTCCGGTTCATAAAAATTTTGAGATTGCGGCAATAAATATTACATCTCAACAGGTTGGCGGAGATTACTATGATATCATTAAACTTGATAATGAAAATTACTGCATTGCAATTGCTGATGTTTCTGGTAAAGGTGTTCCTGCTTCGTTACTGATGGCAAATCTACAGGCATTTTTACAGGTTATTTGCAGACAGAATATTCCGATTGCTGATGCAACGGGTTTACTGAATAATCTTATATCTGAAAATACTGCTGATGGAAAATTTATTACATTTTTCTGGGGAATGTTAAATGATGAAAAACGAACGTTAACTTATGTTAATGCCGGACATAATCCTCCGTTACTTATCAGGGATGGTTCAATTATTAAACTAGAAGCAGGGGGAATAATATTAGGAGTTATGAAAACGTTAATGCCATATAATTCCGAACTAATCCAGTTGCAAAAAGATGATGTGCTTGTACTGTTTACAGATGGAATTTCTGAAGCAATGAATAAAAAAGGTGAAGAGTTTTCTGATTCCTTTCTGGAATCAATTTGTTTAAAATCTGCCGGTTATTCTGCTGATATAATATTAAATGAAATTAAATGTGAAGTTAAAAGATTTGCTGAAGGAACAACTCAGTCAGATGATATTACATTGGTTGTTTTGAAGGCTAAATAAATTTTTCGATTTATACAATGAATATCTTTAAAAAATTCTTTTTAAAACATAGATTAACTATTGCATCCGGGGTTTCGATAATTCTCGCATTTATCGGTGTCTTATCTATTTATTATACTTTAAATGTCAGGGTTCAATCAAATGACGAATGTTTATGGATTTCAAAAGAAGTTACTAAAGATTCTGTTGAAATTATTTTTGATAAAGTAAAAGTAGATGGTGTTTCCTGGAATGCCGGTATCCGCGATGGTGATAAACTCTTAGAAATAAATCATATTAAACTAAAAGGTGATTCACTATTTAAAAGTACAACTCAAGCTCAAACTATATTGAATAAATATGAAAATGGCGAGCTTGCTGATTATACTATTATGAAACCATCTGGTGAGATAATAGAAACCAAAGTTGTTGTAAAAAAACTTGTTCAGTTTGGCTCATTATCTTCAGAAATAAGCGCTTTGCTGTTTTTACTAATTGGTTTTATAGTTTACAGTGCTAAGCCTGATGGTCTATCACAAAAATTATTTTTCGCTCTGGGTGTTACAAGTATTTTATCTGCTGCCAATGTTCTTTTCCCGTTCGATTATCTTTTTGTTCAATATATAAAAGAACATCCGATTATTTCTGCTATAGATGTTACAATTATCATCTCTAGTCAGGTATTTGGTCCAATCATATTGCTTTACTTTATGTGGACTTTCCCAACTCCTTTTAGATTTGCTGAAAAAAAATCAGTCAAACTAGTATTACTAATACTAACTTTATTTTTAAGCTTAATAGGTATTGCCTTGGCGGTATCTTTGTATTTTACACGCTTTGAATCAATAAGTTGGTTTAGAGTTTATCAAGATGTGGTTGGAGCATTATTGATAGCTATTTACGGGATTTCCTGGGTTTCTCTTATTATCCAATATATCCGTGAAAGAAATAAAGATCTTAAAAAGCCTTTATTCATTTTTGTTCTTGCTTTTACGTTTGCCATTTTTATCCATATTTATGTTGGAACTATCGCTCCGGCAATTTCTGATACAGTTTTTAATTCGCCTGAATATTATATGCCGATTATACTTTATGTATTTGTTCCATTAGCTTTTGCGTATGCGATATTTAAATATCATTTGCTTGATGTAAGTGTAGTCGTACGAAACACTATTATTTACGGTGCTGCAATGGCAACAATAGCAGGGATTTATTTTGTTGTGATTTATTTACTCGGGCAATGGATTGGTAATTTGTTTGGTACAGAAAGTCAGGGATTTGTTGCCGGTATTCTGTTTTTGATTTTTGCATTCGTTTTTCAATCAACTAAAGACAGGTTCCAGAATTTTTTAACAAAGAAATTTTATCCCGAACAATTCGCATATCAGAAAGTGTTAATTCAATTCAGCAATGATGTTGCAACAGTTGTAGGCAGTGAAAAAATATTGGATATTACTGCGGCAACCTTTGTTGAAGCACTAAGAATAAACAAGTTTGGTATTCTCATTAAAGATTATAAAAAAGATATTTTATTTCTTGCCCGTGGGATTGGCTTTTCAAATTCAGATTTGATAATTGAAAAATCTAATCTGATTTCTATGGTTGATGAAAAATCAATCTATACTCAGTATCCGGTAATTGAGCAGCAGGATTTTAAAAATGCATTTCCCGGTAGTTCTGAAAAATTAATTGAAGAAAATATTTATACTGTTATTCCGATGATAGTAAAATCAAAAGTTGTTGGAGCATTATTATTTGGATTAAAATATTCAGGCTCAAAGTTTGGCGGCAAAGATATCGAACTGCTTAATGCGGCAGCAAATCAAATAGCAGTTGCACTTGAAAATGCAAGATTATATCAGTTGGAAACTGAAAAGATAAAAATTGAACGCGATCTTGATCTTGCAAGAAAAATTCAACAAGGATTATTACCAAGAGCAATTCCGAAAATTAATGGTTTAGATATTAGCGGTCAGATGATTCCGGCAATGCAGGTGGGCGGTGATTATTTTGACCTGATTCAGATATCAGATACTAAATTGTTTGTTGCTGTTGGTGATGTTTCAGGAAAAGGGCTATCAGCAGCACTTTATATGACGAAACTTCAAACAATGATTCAGATAGCAACCAAAATTAGTATAAGTCCGAAAGATATTTTAATTGAAGTAAATAAAAGATTATACGAATCAATGGAACGGAGCTGGTTCGTTACGCTTACTCTTGCTTTATTCAATATAGAAAATCATACTGTAAAGTTTTGCAGAGCCGGACATCTGCCGCTTATTACAGCTACTAACGGAAAAGTTGAAGCAATAAAAAGTGAAGGTATCGGACTCGGATTAGAAAAAGGTGATGTATTTGAACGGACGCTAAAAGAAGAAGAGATTAAGATAAAATCCAAACAGATTATTGCGTTTTTTTCTGATGGCATTACAGAAGCAATGAATGAAAAAGATGAATTATTCGGTGATGAAAAACTTAATGAATTAATTAAAGATAGCACTGAATATTCTTCAGAAAAACTTATGCTGAATGTATGGGAAGCAGTAAAAAACTTCCGCGGCTCAACCCCTCCGAATGATGATATGACAATGGTTGTTGTGAAAGTGAAGTAAATTTTTCAAAATTTCTTTTCCTTTCCTATAAGCTTTTCTTTAATTTTAGAAAAGTAAATTATTATTTCAATTTGACAAATCTGCTAAATGGGAAACAATAACAACTCTAAATCCCTTGAATCCTGGATATGGGATGCCGCGTGTGCTATCAGAGGAGCGCAAGACGCACCGAAGTATAAAGACTTTATTCTACCGCTTATTTTTGTAAAAAGACTTTGTGATGTATTTGATGACGAAGTACAGAGGATTACTGATAAGATCGGTGGGAAAGAAAAAGCACTAAAGCTTATTGAAAAAGACAGGAAGCTAATACGTTTTTATATTCCATTACGACCTGAAAATATTGAAGACGCTACCTGGTCTGTTATCCGTAAACTTTCAACAAAGATCGGTGAAGAACTGACTAATAAGCTCAGAGATATCGCAAGAGAAAACCCGCGCTTGCAGGGAATTATAGACAGAGTAGATTTTAACGCAACGACTCACGGACAAAGAGATATTGATGACGACAAACTCAGCAATTTGATTGAAGAAATCAGCAAAAAAAGATTAGGTCTTAAAGATGTAGAACCTGATATAATCGGCAGAAGCTATGAATATTTAATTAGAAAATTTGCTGAAGGCGGCGGACAAAGTGCAGGTGAGTTTTATACACCGAAAGAAGTTGGAATTATTATGGCTCGTATTCTTGATCCTGAACCAGGACAGGAAATTTATGATCCTTGCTGTGGTTCTGCTGGATTGCTTATCAAATGCCAGTTGGTACTTCAAGAAAAGATGCACTTAAGAAGCAAAGAAAAGTACGCACCACTTCAGTTATACGGACAGGAATATATTTCAAGTACTTGGGCAATGGCTAATATGAATATGGTCATTCACGATATGGAAGGTACTATTGAAATTGGCGACACAATGAACTTACCAAAATTCCGTGAATCCGCTACTTCGGGAAAAGAGAGAAATAAACTTAAAAAGTTTGATCTTGTTACAGCTAATCCTATGTGGAATCAATCTGCGTTTAACCAGAGCACTTATGAAAATGATGAGCTTGATAGATTCGTTGCTGGTTTTCCTCCAAACGGAACAGCAGATTGGGGATGGGTACAACATATTTTAGCTTCATTAAATGAATCCGCCAAAGGCGGTGGAAGAGCAGGAATTGTTCTTGATACGGGAGCAGTCTCAAGAGGATCCGGAAATCAAAGTACTAACAGGGAAAAAGAAATCAGAAAATGGTTTGTTGAACAGGATTTGATTGAAGGTGTTTTATACTTACCAGAAAATCTTTTTTATAATACATCAGCACCGGGAATAATTTTATTTCTTAATAAGAAAAAATCAAGAGAAAGAAAGAATAAAATACTTCTGATAAATGCCTCCAAAGAGTTTCAGAAAGGACAGCCAAAAAATTTTATTCCTGATGAAAACCAGAATAAAATTGTTGAGACTTATTTAAACTGGAAAGAAGTTGATAAGTTCAGTAAGATTATTGATAAAGATGAAATTGTTAAAAATGATTATAACTTATCACCAACACGATATATACATACAGCAGAAGAAGAAACATACAGACCCATTGGTGAAATACTTGAGGACTTAAAAGGACTTGAACAGGAACAAAAAGAAATTGATAAAGAGTTAAAAGATATTTTTAAGAAGCTAGGGTATTAATTTGAAGCCGTTGAAACGGTTGTTAATTGTTTTTGGTTTATAAACCCCTGATTTAAATTAGGGGTTATGGAAAAAGTAGTTATTTTAAACTCTTTCAACAGCTTAAAAAGAAACGTCCCGCCGAAGCGGGACGTCAAACTAAAGATGCTATCTTAAGCGCTGTAATAAATTTTAATCAAAAATAACTATTTTTGTATATGTTTAGAAATGAACAAGCAGAATATTTAATTAAACTCCCTAAAAAGATTTTGGAGAACGATGTCTTGATTAATGATTTAAGAATTAAACAGCAATTCCCATTTTCAGTAAGATATACTCTGGGTTCTCCATCTGATTTCGAATTTACTTTTCTTCTTGAAATTTATCAGAGTAAAAAAGCAGCATTGAAAGTATCTTTATATTATCAGGAAGATCAATCAAAAGTTGGGTTGATTCGTGTTGATTTTAATGGTACTCATAAAAATCCTGAAGAAATTATTGATGATTTACCGTTAAAATTTCATAAATATGCTGGAAAGTGGTTTGATTATAATGAGCATCATATTCATTTTTATCTTTAAGATTATAAACCTTTGGCATGGGCATTGCCATTAGCTGATGATGAATTTCCGATTAAAGAATTAAAAAGCAATCAAGATGTTGGTGATGTTTTTTTAGCATTTTGTAATAGGATAAATTTAGTAACAAAGTTAGAAATAGATAGAGTTCTAATATGAATTGGATTGATGAGCTTATAGAAGACTACTTTAAATTTTTAAAGAGTAAAACAATTGTTCAGACAGATGAACAATCGGGCTGGTCTGTGGTTAGCACACCATTCCTTGGTTTATTTAACGATACAATTGAATTATTCATTAAAAAGATAAATGGTAAAATTTTATTATCCGATGATGGCAGAACCTTTCATAACCTGGATTTAGTAGGTACAAATATTTCGAGATCTCCAAAGAGAAGAGATATATTGGATAAAGTCCTATTAAATTATGGAGTTAGTGAAAAAGAAAATGAATTAATAATTGAAGCTGATGAAAAAAATTTCCCGCAGCGAAAGTATAATTTATTAGCAGCAATTATAGAAATTAATGATCTATACACACTAGCTAAACATACAATTGCTTCTATATTCAAAGAGGATGTTAAAGAATATCTTGATACTCAGGAAATTGTCTACACTCCTCAATTTATTTCTAAAGGAAGCACCGGACTAGAATTTACTTTTGATTTTCAAATAGCTTACAAGAAAAAAGAGATTGTAATTAAAGCATTCAATAATATCAATAAACTAAACCTACCAAACTTTTTATTTAGTTGGGAAGATATAAAATCGGTCAGAGAGACTGTTACACAAAAAAAAGTGCTTGGTCTGGCGGTAATTAATAATGAAGAAAGACAAGTAAGATCGGAGTATCTTGAAGCTTTAATCTCGAAAGGGGCAGATTATATTTTGTGGACTGACAGGTTTAAAAAAGATAACCTAAATAAAATTCTAAGCAATGGATCCTTTCAAACAAACTGATATCGGTTTAATCCCTGAGGATTGGGGTTTGAATAAATTAAGTGAAACTTCTGAAATAATTATGGGCCAATCTCCACCTTCTAGTACATATAATTCAAATGGCAATGGCTTGCCATTTTATCAGGGTAAAACTGATTTTGGAAGTATATATCCTAAACCAAGAATTTGGTGCACATCACCTTCAAAGATTGCAGAAAAAAATGACATATTGATTTCTGTTAGAGCGCCTGTTGGTCCAACTAATTTATCATTTGAAAAAAGCGGAATAGGTAGGGGATTATCTGCAATTAGAGTTAAACAAAACGATTATCTTTATCTTTATTATTATTTAAAGAAAATAGAAAATGAAATTGAAAAGCTTGGAACGGGAAGTACTTTCAAGGCCATCAATAAAAGTCAATTGCATAACATAAAAATCCCTCTCCCACCTCTTTCCGAGCAAAAAAAGATTGCTTATGTACTTTCCAAAATACAGCAGGCAATTGAGAAACAGGAACAAATAATTAAAACCACTCAGGAGCTTAAAAAAGCTTTAATGCAAAAACTCTTTACTGAGGGATTATACGGCGAACCACAAAAACATACAGAAATTGGTCCCATTCCGGAAAGCTGGGAAGTAGTTCCTTTTGAGAGAGTTGCAAAATTGCAAGGAGGATATGGATTTAGAAGCACTGATAAAGTAATTGTTTCAAATACGCAACTTATCAGGATGGGAAATCTTTATCAGAATTTATTACAATTAGATAGAAGCCCTGTATTTTATCCAAATTCATTCACTGAGGAATATCCGGCCTATGTTTTATATGAAAATGATTTAATTATTTCACTAACTGGTACAATGGGTAAAGAGGATTATGGTTTTGTTGTTAAAGTCCCGAAGATCCTTAATAGGAAACTTTTATTAAATCAACGTGTTGCAAGGATTTTACTTAATGAGAAATTGCAACTTGATTTAGATTATTTTTATTACTTCTTACTTACTAGGAAGTTTTTAGATAAGTTATATAGAACTGCCAAAGGAACAAAGCAAGCAAATCTTTCAGTAAAAGAAATCTATAATTTAAAAGTTGCATATCCTGCCAAATCAGAACAGGTAAAAATTGGGAAGCTTTTAACAACATTAGATAAAAAAATTAAGTCTACTTCTGAAATATTAGTACAGTATAAGCATTTCTTGACATCAGCATTAAATAAGCTTGTGACAGGTCAAATCAGAGTAAAAGACATTGAATTTAAATTAGCAGGATGAAAACAGAAAAAGAATATATTATTTTTTGTGATGAGTCAGATAAATATGGGAAGTATTTCGCAAACTTTTATGGTGGTGTTATTGTTGGCGCATCTCAGTATGAAAGAATTACTAACGAATTGAATGCGATTAAAACAGAGGAGAAATTATTTGGTGAGATCAAGTGGTCTAAAGTTACAGATCAGTATGTTGAGAAGTACAAAATTGTAGTCAGCAATTTTTTTAATGAAATAAGAGCTGGTAATATTAAAGTTAGAATAATGTTTACTCACAATGTAAATGTTCCAAAATCTAATTCACAAATAAACAAAGATCTGGAATATTTTAAATTGTATTACCAGTTCATTAAACACGCATTTGGATTACAGTATATTCCAAAACGTGATGAAGGAACAAGATTAAGATTATTCTTTGATGTATTTCCTGATAAAAGTGAGAAAGCAGAACAATTTAAAGGTTATCTATTAGGTTTACAGCAAAATACGGGTTTCAGAAATGCTAACATTATTCTTTCCAGAGATGAAATAGCAGAGGTAGATTCCCATAACCATCCTTTGTTACAATGCCTTGACGTTGTGCTCGGTTCAATGTCATTTAGATTGAATGAGAAGCACAAAGAAAAAATTCCAGGCACAAAAAAAAGAGGGAAGCGTACAATAGCAAAGGAAGAACTTTATAAGCATATTGTCAGAGAAATTAGAAGAATGACACCGAATTTTAATATTGGAGTTTCGACTAGTTGCAAAGATCATTTGAGCAGAAGATGGTCAATGCCATATATGCACTGGATATTTAAGGCGAAGGAAATTGAAAAAGATTTTAATTTTTCAAAGCGGAAGGGTCGAAAATAAAAAACCCCGCTTGTTCTACTTACTACTTGACGCATAACGTCAGGCTTCGAACAAGCCGGGTTAAAAGACAACCCAAATATAATACAATCAGTTAGGGATGTCAATATAAATTTAGCTGATAAATCAGTACAAATTAATAATGAGCGAATCATTTACAGAAAAAAAAGCAGTTCAAAAAAGAATTTTAGAGTATGCTACTCAGATAGGTTGGGAAATATTATCTCAACAGGAAACAGAAAAGCTAAGACATTTCGATAATTCGGCAACATTACCTTCAGAAAGAGCTAAAAATTCTTATCCGTTCTTAAAAGATATTTTATTAGAAAAAGTTTTTAAGTTTAATCCCAAATACACAGAAAAAGACAATAATCTTCTTTCAAAACTAAAAAGCCTTCGCACAGATATTCAGGGCAACAAGGATTTCCTTCAATATCTCAGAGGTGAAAAAACGTTCTTTTGCTCAGGGGATAACCGTGAGTATAACCTTAAGCTTATAGACTTTGATGATCACACAAATAACACCTATCACGTTTCGGAAGAATATTATTTTAACAATGGCAGGAATGGCAACAGGGAAGATATTGTATTCTTTATTAACGGCATTCCTGTAATTGTAATCGAGTGTAAAAATGCAACCAAAGATGAAGCCCTTGCAATAGGAATAGACCAGATAAGACGATACCACAAAGAAACTCCGGAAATGCTTATCCCTCAGCAAATCTATACTGTTACGGAAGCACTTGGCTTTTTATATGGAGTAACCTGGAATACAAACCGTAAAAATCTTTTCAACTGGAAGTCTGGATCCGGCTCTGACGGAGAAGATGAGATTGGGAACCTTGAATCGAAGGTGAAAACATTTTTTGTTATTGACAGAATCTTATCCTATCTGAAAAAGTATATTGTTTTTGTTGAAAAAGATGAGGAGTTGAATAAATATATTTTGCGTCAGCATCAGGTTGAAGCAGTTGAAAAAGTTGTAACAAGAGCGCTTGATATTAAAAAGAGAAGGGGATTGGTCTGGCATACTCAGGGATCTGGTAAAACATTCACTATTATCAAATCATCAGAGCTGATATTTAAAAAACCGGAAGCAGATAAGCCGACAATTATTTTATTGATTGACAGAAACGAACTTGAAGACCAGATGATTCGAAATCTTATTTCTTTAGGAATTCAGAATGTTGCTCACGCAAACAGTATTGCAGCAATGAGAGATTTATTAAAAGATGATTATCGTGGTTTGATAGTTAGTATGATTCATAAGTTTAATGATATGCCTCCCAACATCAACACGAGAAAAAATATTTATGTTTTAGTAGATGAAGCACACAGAACAACTTCCGGTGATCTGGGAAATTATCTGATGGCAGCAATTCCTAATGCAACTCTGATTGGATTTACAGGCACACCAATAGATAAAACTGCTTACGGCAGAGGCACATTTAAAACTTTCGGAGTTGATGATCCAAAAGGTTATCTGGATAAATATTCTATTTCAGATTCTATAACTGATGGAACAACTTTACCGCTTTATTACTCACTTGCACCCAATGAATTGAGAGTTCCTGAAGATATTCTTGAGAAAGAATTTCTGAAACTTGCAGAAGCTGAAGGTGTAAGCGATATAGAAGAATTGAATAAGATATTAGAGAAAGCAGTTCAGACAAGACATTTTCTAAAAGGTAAAAGAAGAATAAATAAGATTGCAAAGTATGTTGCTGAACATTATCAGACCTATGTTGAAAATCTTGGTTATAAAGCATTTTTAGTCGGAGTGGATAGAGAAGCTTGTGCACTTTACAAAAAAGCATTGGATAAACACTTACCCGCTGAATACTCTCAGGTTGTATATACAAGTGCTCATAACGATACTGAGCAGTTAAAAGAATATCAGATAGACAAAGAAGAAGAAAAAACTATTCGTAAGAATTTTGCTAAGAATGAAGCCCTGCCAAAAATTTTAATAGTTACTGAAAAACTGCTAACCGGCTACGATGCTCCGATATTATATGCAATGTATTTAGATAAACCGATGAGAGATCATACATTGCTTCAGGCAATAGCAAGAGTAAACCGTCCTTATGAGGATGAGGAAGGAAAGAAAAAACCTTTCGGATTAGTAATAGATTTTATCGGAATATTTGACAAGCTCGAAAAAGCACTTGCATTTGATTCAGATGATATAAAAAGTGTTATTAAAGACCTGGCATTATTAAAAGATTTATTTAAGAAAAATCTAGAAAGCATAGCTCCAAAATATTTGGAATTGATAAAGCCGCCGTATAATGATAAAGAAGTTGATAAGCTGATTGAGCATTTCAAATCAAAATCCAGGCGCAAAGAGTTTTTTAAATTCTACAAAGAAGTTGAAATGTTGTATGAAATCATTTCACCTGATGCATTCATAAGACCTTATATTGATAATTATAAACTTCTTACTCAGATTTATTACATTGTCCGTAATGCTTATGCGAAGCATATTTATGTTGATAAAGAATTCCAGAGAAAAACCATTGACCTTGTGAAAGAAAATGTTGATATAGAAAATCTTGAAATGACAACCGATGCATACGAACTAAATGAAAAAACTATCGAACTTATAAAGAAAGGACAGAAGCCGGATAATGTAAAAGTTATTAATCTTGTTAAAACTATCGGAAAATATGCAGAAGAACATAGCGGTGATCTTGTTCTTATTTCAATTAAAGAAAAAGCTCTTGCTATACAGGAAAATTATGAAGATCGGATAATTACAACTCAATCAGCGCTTGAAGAACTTGAAGCTTTAATTAAGGAAGCATTAAATGAGGAAGAAGAGAAAAAAGTAAAAGGCTTTGATGACTTAACATTTTTCTTCTCTAAAAAACTTGCTGATTATGGAATAGGTAACAGTGATAACACCGCTAAAAGTTTTACTGAAAGTTTTAAGAAATATCCTAACTGGAAACAAAGTGAAGCAGAGACCAGAGAACTTCGTCAGGAATTGTATCTGACTCTATTATCACGAATGGATGACATAGAAAAAGCAAAGCATATTATTGAAGATCTATTTAATATTATATTGAAAGCTAATGAGTAAATGGAAAGATAAGTACGAGTTTAAGAAAGAAGTAGTAAAATACGCTGACAAGCTGGATGTAACTTTTAAACGCATTTCTGTTCGTCCAATGAGTCGTAAATGGGCATCCTGTTCAACTGATGGCAACTTAAACTTTAATGATGAGTTAATTGAGATGGATAAAAAACTTGGCAGGTATGTTATCGTTCACGAACTATTACATTTTCATTATCCAAATCACGGCAAACTCTGGAAAAGCCTGATGAGAGCTTATCTGGGAGATTATGAGAAGTTAGAGAAACAACTTAAGTCGATTAGTTGTCGATAAATAATAATAGATGAGGGGTAGAGCTTTAATCTAATCCAAAATATTATTCCACCTAAAAATTTTATATAATTAACTGTTTACTTTAAGTATTATTGTATCTAATTTTACAGAACAAAAACAATAATTGTTAGCAGCACTTTCTCTTTTAATAATTCAGAGTACTATTTGAATTAGTTTTTATGTCGTTTGCAGTTTTTAAATGTAAAACCAAAAAACATCGGAATGGGATTTCTTATTTAAAACATATCTATATAAAAATTAAACAACTTTTTTATAAACCACATTTTATCTTAATAAATAATAGAGATAATGTACAAATCAAGGGAGATTATAGTGAGAACAAAATTTACTCTTTTATTAGGCAAGGGAATGTATGTTGTTGCTTTCCTTTGTTTATTCCTGTCGATTGAAGTTAACGCACAGGTAGTAAGTTACACTGATTCCTGGGGTAAGTCGGGATTTACCCTGGAAACAGAAAGTGCTTCGGGTATTCAAATCAATTTTTCCATTTCTGAATTTGAAATGATGGATGTTAACATTGATGAATCAAATATGAAAGCAATTCATCTGCCGGGAATATTTCTACCGAATGATGAAGGTGCACCTGATCTACCGGGGACATCAAGATTTATTGCTATACCCGAAGGTGCTAATGCAACATTTGAAATTACGAGCTACAGAACAGAAACTTTGGAAAACATTGATGTAGCTCCGGCTTTTAAAATTCCAAAGGATACAGATAAAGGTCCGTTGGTCTATGCAAAGAATAATAGTATTTATAGTCAGAATGAATATTATCCTGCTGAACCGGTAATACTCTCCAAACCAACAGAAATCAGGGGTGTTGATGTTGTTCAACTTGGTATTACACCTTTCCAATATAACCCTGTTACCAAGCAGCTTATAGTTTACAGGGATTTAAAAGTTAATGTAACATTTAATGGTGGTAACGGCCACTTTGGTGAAGATAGACTTCGCAACAGATGGTTTGATCCGATATTAAATAATGTTCTGATTAATTATCACTCATTGCCAAAGATGCAATACAATTATAAATCTGATAAAGAAGATCAGGATTTTGAATATGTAATAATATGTCCGAATGATCCGGCATTTCTTGCATGGGCAGATTCGATTAAACAGTTCAGAACTTTGCAGGGAATTAAAACAGGTATATTTACCACTGTTCAAACAGGCGGTAATAATGCAACGGCAATAGAAAACTTTATTAATAACGCTTATAATACCTGGGCAATTCCGCCGGTTGCTGTTTTATTGCTTGGTGATTATGGTACTACAGGTAATACAATTCATAGCCCAACCTGGAATAACTATTGTGTATCAGATCATATTTATGCAGATGTAAATAACAACAATATGGCTGATATTGTTTTAGCAAGAATAACTGCACAGACACCTGCTCATTTGCAGACAATGATTACTAAGTTTTTAAAATATGAAAGAAATCCTCCCACAAATCCGAATTTTTATAATAATCCGATTACGGCTATGGGATGGCAAACTGAAAGATGGTTTCAGATCTGTTCAGAAACTATTAATGGATTCTGGCAAAATAAACTTGGTAAAACTCCTAAGAGGGAAAATGCTATTTATATCGGAACCCCGCCATTTACCAGTTGGTCGTCTAACCAAAATACGAGCTTAGTGGTAAACTATTTTGGTCCAACCGGACGAGGATATATTCCGGCAACTGCTCTGCATTTAACAGATTGGGGAGGTAATGCTACAAGGATTAATAATGATATCAATAGCGGTGCTTTTATGTTACAGCATCGCGATCATGGAGAAGAAACCGGTTGGGGCGAACCAGCTTATGGAAATTCAAATCTTTCAGGATTAAATAATGATGATTTGGTTTTTGTTTTTTCAATAAACTGTTTAACCGGAAAATTTAACTGGTCAGGTGAGTGTTTTGCTGAAGCTTTCCACAGACATCAAAAAGGAGCACTCGGATTAATTGCTGCATCGGAAGTTTCTTATTCATTTGTTAATGATGCCTATGTTTGGGGATTATTTGATGGTATGTGGCCTGACTTTATGCCTGATTATGGCGCTCCCGGACCTGATAGACTTTTACCAGCATTTGGAAACGTAGTAGGTAAATACTTCCTGCAGTATTCCAACTGGCCATATAATACTGGCGATAAAATGGTTACCTATTATTTATTCCATCATCATGGAGATGCATTTACTACAGTATATTCTGAAATGCCTCAGACTCTTAATGTTGTACATAATCCGGTAATTATTGCAGGAAATCCTCAGTTTAATGTAACAGCCGATAATAATTCACTGATTGCTTTAACACTTAATGGGGAAATTATTGCTGTTGCAGAAGGAACCGGAAATCCAGTTGCAATGAATATACCTTTTATCGTTCCTGGTAATTCTGTTAAAATAACAGTTACAAAACAAAACTATTACAGATACACTGCAAGCGTTCCTGTTGTTCCAAGTGAAGGTGCTTATGTAATTTCTGATTCAACAGTTGTTAATGATTCTTTGGGTAATAATAATGCTTTATTGGATTATGGAGAATCACCATTACTTTCTTTGAGAGCTTATAATGTTGGTGTCTCACAAGCAGAAAACGTAACTCTGATTTTAAGAAGCAACAGCAGCTATGTTATAGTTATTGATTCAACTGAATTTTATGGAACAATACCAGCCGGTGGTAAATTATTTAAAGCAAATGGATTTAAAATAGAAGTTGATCCATTAACACCGGATCAGGAAAACATTTCATTTGAAGTTATAGCAACAGATGGTAATAATAACTGGGTAAGCTATTTTACTCTTAAAGTTCAGGCACCTGTGCTTGCTCAAACTAATTACTATGTTTCTGATCCAGCCGGAAATAACAATGGTATTCTTGATCCCGGCGAAACTGCTGATGTTTTTGTTGAGATAACCAATACCGGACATTCTGAAGCAGTTAATGTTCAAGGTAATCTCACTACAACTGATGCTTTTATTACTATAAACAGTGGCGCTCAGAATTACGGCAATTTACTTCCGGGCGGAAAGTTAACAAAATCATACAGTGTTACTGCAAGTTCAAATACACCAACTGGTCATCAGGCTGCCTTTAACTTTAATATGACTGCTTCATTAGGAATAGTATCAAGCAGCAGCTTTACTTTAGTTGTTGGTAAGATTCCGGTTTTGATAGTTTGTAAAGATAAAAATCATAATTCAAGTCCGGCAATGAAGACAGCATTAGATGCATTAAATATTGCATATGTTTATCAAATGGATTTCCCGACTGATTTAAGCTTATATCAATCAGTGTTTGTTTGCTTGGGTGTTTATTCCAACAATCATCAGCTTACAAATCCTGAAGGTCAATTGTTAGCAAACTTTTTGAACAGTGGTGGAATGGTTTATATGGAAGGTGGTGATACCTGGTATTACGATCCAAAAACTCCAGTTCACTCGATGTTTAATATTACAGGTACCGCAGATGGAAGTGGTGATCTCGGAACTATTCTAGGACAAGCAGGTACATTTACAGATGGTATGACCTTTACTTACAGCGGTGATAATAACTGGATAGATCGCTTAAACAATGTTGCTCCAGCACAGATTATTTTAAGAAATCATAGTCCGAGTTATGCTTGCGCAATTGCTTATGAAAATAATACTTATAAAACCATTGGTTCTTCGTTTGAATTTGGTGGTTTGAATGATACTCCGGGTGAAGCAACAAAGAAAGCATTGATGGAAAAATATATGGATTTCTTTGGACTCGGAATAATACCGGTGGAATTAGTTTCTTTTGAAGCAACAGTTGAAGAACAACTGGTAAAATTAACCTGGGAAACAGCAACTGAGCTAAACAATTCCGGTTTTGATGTAGAAAGAAGCAGTGATGGAAAGATATTTGGGAAAATTGGATTTATTGAAGGGAAGGGGACTACAACTGCTAAACAACAGTACATCTTTATTGATGGTGGATTAAACAGTAAAGGGAAATATTATTATAGGCTTAAACAAGTGGACCTTGATGGAAAAGAAAATTACTCAAGTATAATTGAAGTTGATTATTCAGCTATTCCTTCATCGTTTAGTTTATCACAGAATTACCCGAATCCATTTAATCCGGCAACAATGATTCAATTCGGAATTCCAAAGGAAGTTAAAGTAACCTTAAAAATTTACGATGCTTTGGGATGCGAAGTTGAAACTATTTATGATAAAGTTCTTGAGCCCGGTTATTATAAGCATCAATGGGACGGCACTCAATATGCCAGCGGTGTTTATTTCTTAAGATTGCAGGCTGGTAATTTTGTAGCTTCAAAGAAAATGATGCTGCTCAAGTAACATATACTTTTTTTGTTTTACCGATCCCTCTGATAAGGAATTTATCAGAGGGATTTTTTTATTGTTTAGCAGAGAAATTTTTAATAAAACGAAAAAACATATCTTAAATAAATATTTCAATTTACTTCGTTTATCTTCTCAAAAGTTTTTAATTTAGTATTAGGTTTAATTTCCCAATAAGGAGTTTATGATGAAGTTTTCAAGTCCATACTTTTTAGCTATTCTTTTTTTATTTCAGTTTTTAATCCCAGAGTCTATTCTTCCACAAATACCAGATACTGTGTGGACAAAAACTTTTGGCGGAAGTAATATTGATGTAGGATATTGTGTTCAGCAAACTTCTGACAGCGGATATGTAATCACGGGGTATACCCGTTCTTATGGAAGTATGAGCGGCAGAAATGTATTGTTAATTAAAACTGATAAAAACGGGAATCAGCAATGGATTAAAGCTTATGGAGGAAATGCTGACGATGAAGGTTATTCAGTTAAACAAACAACTGATGGCGGATATATTATTGCTGGTTATACTAAATCATACGGTGCAGGTGCAAATGATGTATATTTAGTAAAAACCGATGCATCAGGAAATCAGTTATGGGATAGAATATTTGGCGGATCTCAGGATGATTATGCTTATTCAGTTCTTCAAACAAGTGATGGTGGTTTCCTTCTTGCCGGATTTTCGTTTTCGTACGGCAATGGCGGAGATATTTTAATGATAAAAACCAATTCAAATGGAAATCTTGTCTGGCAGAAAACAATCGGTGGCATAAGTTCTGACGGAGCTATGTATATGTCGCCAACCTCAGATGGAGGATATATTCTTACTGGTTGGACTTTATCATATGGGCCCGGAGCGATTGGTAATGCTTTTCTGGTTAAAACTGATTCGCTTGGAAATCAACAATGGTATAATTACTTCGGCGGTACTGATGCTGATCGTGGTTATGCAGTTCAGCAAACAACTGATGGCGGTTATATTCTGACTGGTTATACTGGTTCTTTTGGCGCAGGACTTTATGATTTGCTTTTAATTAAAACAGATAGTTTGGGGAATCAGAAGTGGATGAAAACTTTTGGCGGAACAGGCAGAGATTATGGTAATTCAATTCAGCAAACAACAGATGGCGGCTTTATTATTTTAGGTTATACACTATCCTTCGGTGCGGGAAATGAAGATTTCTATCTGATTAAAACTGATGCTAACGGTAATACTGAGTGGTTTAAAACTCTTGGAGGAATTTATTCCGAGGTTGGATATTTTGTAAGGCAAACAAATGATGGAGGATTAATTTTGGTTGGACATACATTATCATTTGGCGCCGGGTTACACGATGTTTGGTTAATAAAAATGGAAAATATAATTCCGGTTGAATTAGTTTCATTCAATGCAGCAGTTGAAGAAAACACAGTTTATTTAAACTGGATAACAGCTACAGAAACAAACAATCAGGGTTTTGAAATCCAAAGGTCAGAGAATTTCGGGAATGAAGAATTATCCGAATGGATTCATTCGGAGCAGGAATGGAATGTTATTGGTTTTGTTCCCGGTTATGGTACTACATCCGAATCGCATGAATATTCATTTGTTGATAATCTCACTCTTAATCATAATCATACTCTTTATTATAGATTAAAACAAATCGATTACGATGGCAGTTATGTTTATTCTGATATCATTGAAGTAAAATTGGAAACACCAAAACAATTTTCATTGGAACAGAACTATCCAAATCCATTTAATCCTATTACAACAATTAACTTCAATCTTGCATTTGACAGCAAAGTTAGTTTAAAAATATTTAACGTATTAGGACAGGAAATTGCTGTTTTATTAAATGATCAGATGAATGCCGGACAGCATAAGATATCTTTTAATGCAAGTTCATTAAACAGCGGTGTTTATTTCTGCAGATTAAATGCTGATGCTGTTGATGGACAGAAATTCAGTTCAACAAGAAAAATGATATTGGCAAAATAGTTTTAATACTGATTGTAAAAGTATTTTATTATCAACTTTAATTCTTTTATTTAGATGGTAAATCTTTTTATCATCTGAAATTATTTTAAAAGTACCATCTTTTTAACAGCTACAAAATCATCGCATTGGATTTTATAGAAATAAATACCGCTCGAAAGAGTCTGGCCTTCATCAGAATGACCGTTGAATTCAACTTCATAGCTGCCTGCCGGTTTATATTCATTTACTAATATTGCAACTTCATTTCCCAGAACATCATAAACTTTCAAAGTTTGCCAACTACCGACTGATGACTGCCAACTGATTTTAGTACTGGGATTAAATGGGTTAGGATAATTCTGAGATAAGGTAAAAGTTAATGGCTGCTGTATTTCATCATTCATATTTACTGCATTATCTTTTCCAATACCTGACAGGTTGATTTGTTTACTTCCTGCATTTGTAAATACTGTAAGAATTGCAGAATAAGATTTAACACTATCAGGTGTAAAATTAATTTGGAGTTTTGTTGCGGAATATGGATCAATGCTTGTAATTAAATTCGGAATCTGAAATCTTTGATCTGAGATATTTATAGAATCAATTATTAGAGCCGCGCTTCCGGTGTTAATAGCAAAAAAGTTTTTGACTGACGTATTTGTGATAACTGTTGAATCAAAGGGCAGGGAAGAAGGCAGTAAATCAAATTTTGCAATTGTTGGTCTGATATTATTTGTGGTAAAACTATATATTCTATCAACAAATTCAGGATGATCAATAAACGGATTTCTTTTTTGCTGATAGCTTGCAATTGCATTATTGCGATTTGCTTCTACTGTACCAACAGGATCAAGCTTATTCCATTCTCTGAAAACATTTTCCTGAATCTGATTAAAAAAACCGCCATAATTAACAGGATAGCGGGTTATAAAATAAAACATTGATCTGCTTACATCTCCTTTATGCACATCTCTTGGCTCAAAGACTGTTTGGTTTAAATAATTTTTACCAAGTTTACTTCCAGCAGAATCCCAGGTAACATTTGCAATAACTTTTCCAAAAGGATAGTTTGAACGAATTGCATTTGCAGGATTATCTGTCGGGAATAAATGATAAAGATCGGATTTCATTGGTTCATTTTCACCAAAGTTAGATTGAGGCCAGGTGTGTTCAGTATTAAAATTATAATTATTCTGTGCATCTGTTCTGCTTGTATAACCAACTGCTTTTCTGCCTGTATAAACACACTCCAGAGTGTTTTGCGAAGCTCCCTGTCCATTAACTTTCTGATTATCGATTTCCATAAACATTTTATCGCGTGCCAAATTATATCCTAAAGAGATATGATTGATAACAAGAGCATTTAACGCACTTTTTAATTCAACATCATATTTGTTGAATGTGGTGACATCATAAATATCATCGTATTTTGCTGATCCGGTTATATTGATAGCAGCACCAATTGTGCTATCCGAACTTCTAATTATAACCACATCTGCGTCAATTACATTTTGGTTTGGATGATATTTTATCCAGACAATAATGCTGTCTTCCGGCGGTATTAATAATAATGTATCAGATAAATCATAAACTGCTTTAAGTTTAGCTATGTTTACTGTTACAGGATATTCATTGTTATTGATAATATAGAAAGAAGCACTGTCAGTTAATGAAATGAAAACTTGTGGAAATTCAATCGATTCAGGATTTACAGAAACCTGAGCAGTAATGTTTGCATAAGCAAGAACAATAATAAATAAAAATCTCTTAAACATAAATTTCTTAATTGTTTATTTTTTAATTGATTAATTAAAGCATCAACTACACTTAAATATTTCCCTTCAAATAAGCTTTGCGCTTTTCTTCAGGGAATTTTTCTATTGCGTAGCGCAGCATTGTCCTGGGCATTTTCTTATAATGTTTTTGTAAAAATTCTTCTTCAGTTATCAAGTCCCGTTTACCGATTTCTCTTAACATCCATCCTACAGCCTTTTGTATAAGATCGTGTTTATCATTAAGCAGAATTTCAGAAATATTTAATGTATCTTCAAAAAAGTGATTGCGAATAAATGTAAATGTAGATAAAACAGCTATTCTTTTTTCCCAAAGATTTTTTGAGTGAGCAAATTTATATAACGGATCTTTTTCTTTATCAAGCAAATGTTCACCAATAATCTGTGGTGCAGAAAGATCAACAAGGTCCCAATTATTAATACCTTTTTTATTTTTCAGATAGAAATCAAAAACTGCTTTTTTCTTTTTATCATCGCCTTTTTTATACTGCTCCACAAGTATAAAAGCCGCGATTAATCTTTCTTCGTGAATATTTGAATTTAGCAGACTCCTTAAATCAGTAAATGATAAATCCTTGAACTGCTTTGCAATCTTTCTTTGCTCAGGAACTTTTATTCCATAAAAAACATCACCTTCACCATATTCGCCTTTTCCTGTTTTAAAAAATCTTTGGAGTATGCTTGCCTGTTCAGGGTTTGCATGTTTTTTAATTTCTTTTTTAATTAAGAATAAACTCATTATTTAACTACTTTTTTAATCCAATCCAGCATTGTTTGTAATGCTAATGGAGAAATCGTTTCTTCAATTTGTCCATATTCAGATATTTTTCCTGTTTCCGAGGTCTGAAACAGATGATTCAATCCCTTCAATTCAACTACTTCAAAATTTTTATTACCGCCTTTTTCAAGTGCTGTTTTAATTGCTGATAAATTTTCTTTGGGTGGTACTTGTAAATCTTTCTCGCCGTTTATAGCAAGCACCGGACATTTTACTTTCTCTAAAACTGAAGCAGGATTAAATTTCAGAAAATATTTGAACCACGGACTTGTTAAAGTTTTTAGCTGCATATCAATATATGTATCCGGATCTCCGAGTTTAGCTTTATCTTCATTACTCATCTTTTGAATTTCAGCAATGAGTTTTTCTTTTAGTTCTTTTTCAAGATTTTCATCAGTGCTGTGCTTAATGATTGAAAAAAGTTCTTTCTGAGTTTGTAACGATTTTTGAATTTCTTCTTCACTAATTCCTTCAGCCCGCTGTATTAATGCTCCCTGAAGATAAAGAATTGAATCACCCGGAATGCCTGTGCCAGCCATCATTATAATAAATGCAATATCATTACTTTGTGTTGCAACTAAAGGGGCAATAATTCCTCCTTCACTGTGACCAATCAATCCAATTTTAGTTTTATCAATTTCTTTTCTCTCTTTCAGAAATTGTACACCGGCTAAAACATCACGTGCAAAGTCTTCTGTAGTGGCAGTTGAATGATCACCTGTTGATTGTGCAATTCCACGATCATCAAATCTTAAAACTGCAATTCCGTTTCTTGTCAGATAATCAGCTATAACAAAGAATGGTTTATGATTAAATATTTCCTCATTTCTATCTTGCCCGCCAGAACCAGAAATTAAAATAACAGCAGGGAAATTATTCCCATTTTTTGGAAAAGTTAATGTTCCAGCAAGAACAACATTATCTATATCATTTTCAAAAAGTACATCTTCTGAATTATAGGAATAAGGCTCTTTTGGCTCTTGTGGTCTTTTAGGCAATTCGACCTTATCTGTTTTCTTTAATAAAAGGTCTAAACTCATTCCGCCTTGATTCCATTTACCATCAATCTTAGTCTCATCAAAAAATATTTTTCCTTTATAATTTCCGTGAACAACCGGAATATTAATAAAGATTGAATCTTCTTTTATTTCAGTACTTTCAGTTGGTATTCCTTTTACTCCCTGATCAGGACTATCAAGTGTTGCTATGTATTTTCCGTCTGTATCAATTGCCAGATTAAATACAATTGTAAGTGTTACAGAATTTGGGATTTCAAGTTTACCGCTCCAAATACCGCTAAGATCTTGCTGTGCAAATGTTTGGAAAGATAACATTATAAATACGAGCACGTTAATAAGATTTTTCATAGAATTACTAAGATTGTTAATTAAAAAATTTTCTAATAAGCCATACTATTACAGAAATAATTATACTTAATATAATCATTGATGTTATTGGAAAGAAGAATTTAAAACTAGGTTTATCAACAACTATATCGCCGGGTAATTTACCAAAAGGCAATTTTGATAGACAGGGCCAGGTTAATCCAAAAAGTATGATTATAATGCCTGCAACGATAATTATTTTTTGAACATTACTCATTTTCTGAAAGCATCAAAAAGAATTCTTCTAAAACTGTATTATAGTTAAAAGCTAATTTGGTACTCCGGATTCTTGATAAATCAAAATATTCAATTTTCTGTCCTTCTTTTAATTCAATCTCATAAGGATTCAAATCAATTCTCTTCCAGAAAATATAATCAGAAAGATTTTCAGATTTATGAATTTTAAATAAATCTAAATCACCAAGATCATCAATTCCAAGTTCTTCCATCATTTCTCTTCTGACTGTGGATTCGGGATCTTCATTTTGTTCCACTTTGCCACCCGGAATATCCCACATATTTGGAAATGGAATATCTGTTTTGTCATCGCGCAATAACAATAAGATTTGGTTTTCTTTATTAAGAAGGATTATTCCAGCACCAAACATACAATAACTACTACTTTAACCTTAATTATTTTATACGTAAAAATATATTTGTTTTATGTTGGAATGAAGCAAATTAATAAACAGTTATTGCTATAACTTTTTTTAAGATAAAAATTTATCTGATTTAAGTATTAGAAGAATTTATTTAAAGGTGATTTAGTTTTCTGAAAGAATAGAGAGGTGATTATCATCTATTGAATTTGCTGAAGTAAGAATGATGTTTTCTTATTCCAGGCTTTCATTGATAATTTTTGTCAGATCATTTTTCCCAAACGGTTTTACCAAAAACCTGGTAGCACCAGCCTGATAAAACTCTTTGATTTTATCTTCAATATATTCGCTTGAGACAATTATTATTGGTCGCTTGAACGGATCATGTCTTTTAATATCTTTACAAATTAAAATTCCCTGCTGCCAATAGTTTTTGTCAACATCAAAAATAAAATGACTGAATGAACTATCCTGCACATATTCAAGTTTAAAATCTCTGATTGTATGATGAGCCAATGTATAAGAATTTTTCAAGAATGCTTTTATAAGTTGATAGGTCTCACCGCTGTTATCTATCATCAGTATTTTATTTGATTTTTCTGATTCGTCTTTTTCAATAATTGTTGTAAGATACTTCGATTGATTGAGCGGAATTGTAAATGTAAAAGTAGAACCAACACCTTTAATGCTATCCACAAGCAGTGATCCGCCGAGTTTTTCAATATATCTTTTTGCAAGTGCGAGCCCTAACCCGTTGCCTTCATAGTTTCTGCCGATATTAAGATCTTCCTGGCTAAATGGCTGATATAGATGATCCAGGTATTTTGTTGAAATACCAATTCCCGTATCCTTAACTTTGCAAACAGCCAGATTCTTTTCTTCAAGAAGACTAACTTCAATTTCTACATATCCCTGATGTGTAAATTTAACTGCGTTACTTATCAGATTATTCAGAGCATTTTCAACACACAGGATATCTGCATCCACAAAAATCTTTTTATGTGAAAAATTTGTTTTCAGATCAATATTTTTTTCTGCTGCAAGTTTTTGATGATTAGGAATACAATTCTGAATGACACTGATAAGATCTATCGTTTCAATATTAAGCGTAAAATTGCCAGCTTCTATCTGGGCAAATTCCAGCATCTGTGTAATACCTTTAAATAATCTTTCGCTTCCACTATGCAGATTATCCAGATATATTTTATCTTCTGCACTTATTTTCTCACTAAGGTTTTCTTTAATTAGTGATGAATAACCCAGAATAATATTTAACGGTGTTCTTAGTTCGTGAGACAAGACATTTAAAAAAGTATTTTTTAACCTTTCTGCTTCATAGCTTGCATCGCGTGCTTTTTTAACCTCTTCTTCAGTTAAAAGCATTTCAGTCTGATCTTCGTGATACATCACAATATAAAGGTCATCTTCGTATTTGATTGTAAAAACATTTGTTCTTAAAATCGGTACTGCATAATCACGTGAGCGAAGGAGAGAATCTTCAAAATAGTCTATAGTTGTGTAAGGTTTTCCGTTAATAACTTCGAATATTTTGTCTAAAATTTTGCTTCGTTTCAAAACATTATCATTGAAGATCGAATATTCAATTAACTCATCAATATGATAGCCCCATAATATTGTAAAGGCTTCATTTACATAAACAATTTTTCCGCTTTGTTCAACTACCTGAACAGGGAAGCGGACTTTATCATATAGCAGACTTACATATTTTAAAAAATCAGTTGTTACCATTATTAAGTCAAAGGTAATGAAATTTCTATCTTAGTGCCGATATCTGAATCCAGGAGTTTAATCTTACCTTTATGTCTATCCACAATATTTTTGCATAAGAATAAGCCATAGCTATTGTCTTTAGGTGCAAAGGATTGAAAAAGATTTTTCCTTATTTCTTCAGATATGCCCGGACCGTTATCTTCAATTAATATATTTATAAATTTTTCATCAGAACTGGATTGAATATTTATTGTCGCATCCTTTTTTGCATTAACAGAATTATTAAATAGATGAACTAACAAATGCTGTATCTGTTCCGAATCATAACTGCAGACTGGTATGTTATTAAGCTGAGTTTTAAAAGTTACAAACTGAAACTTCTTCATCGGAGAAATGTATTTGATAACGGACTGTATAGTTTTATTTAAATCACCGCTGTCTTTATTTAAATTCATTGCTGCTGTTTCCATCAGCACCTGAGCAAACTTCTGTATTCTTCTTATGCTGTCGATAGCAACTTTTGATTTTAATTTTATCCTGTCAAAAAATAAGGATTCCCTGTCGCTGCGTTTATCTCCGATATCGGTTTTAAGTTTCTCGATTAATCGGAGTAAACTTTCATTTTCAAGAAGAGCCAAATGAACCAATCCCTGTAATGATTGTCCGATTTCAGAATCAATACCAGCCTTCAGAGCTTTTCTTTCAGCTTGTATAAGTTGATTATTTGCTTCCTGAAGAGCAGCGTTTGCAGCTATCTGACTTTGATAAAGTTGTGCGTTTCTAATTGCAGCAGCAGCTTGTCCTGCTAAAATTTCAAAAGTATTTGTTATATCTTTTTCCTTGATCCTGTGGAGTTTTTTACTATCAACATATATAACACCTATTTTATTTCCATCAGAAATCAGCGGCGAACATAAAATTGTTTGTAAGTCTAATCTTAATATACTTTTGCTTGATTCGAGAGTAAGATCACTTTGAGCACCTTCTATAAATCTTGATTGCCCGTTATAAAAAACATCTTCAACTACTGAGTTGCTTACCTGAAAAAGATTTTCAGGAAGTTCTTTACCATTTGAATCCAATCCTAACTTAAAATCGAGTTTTCCCAGATTGCTTTTTAGTACAATGAATCCTCTTTCGGAGTTTGTCAGCCTTATTGCATTTTTAAGAACAAGTTCCAGAACATCATCTAAAATTAAAGTTCTATTTATACTGTTAAGTATATTTAAAATAACTTCAAGATTTTTTGTTTTTTCTGAACTTGATTCCGGATCAAGAGTTGATTTCAGTCCGCTATCGATATTTTTTTTAAATTCCGAGAACTTCATTTCTTTACATTTACTACTATCAAATATATAAAGCAACAATAATTATACCGCATAATTAAGTAATTTTAATTAGATATTTCAAGATTGCAGGTAAAAAGTGCATTAAAATAGGTTAATCTTTTAACAATTTAAAAGAAATGAACCATTCGTGATCGTTCCCTCCGTTCCACCAGGCTTTGGCTATTCCAGCCGATAAAGTGGTTTCAAGATTTTCCCAATGCTGAAAGACGAAATTTAGTTGTGCACCAGCATCTATTGCTTTTTCTACCAATGGTGAATCTGAATATAATCCCTGTGAGAATATTGAGAAATTAATATTTTTCAGATCAATGCCTAGAAAAGATGCACCCGGAATCCTGAGTGCAGGCAGCGAATTAGAAATCATTACCTTAACGAATTTATCTGCAACAATACTATAAATCGGAACACCCGGAAATCTGAACATTTTGGTGTACTGTTTAACAGGTTCGTTTTCTATAGCACGGTTTCCAAATCCGCCAAAATAAAATTTTGTTTCAGGGATTTCCTCTTTTTCAAAAAGATAGCCAGTAGCAATTTTAAATTGAAGAACATTATGATCAAAAAATAACAAAAAGAATTTGTCCCATTCAGCCATTAACTGTCCAGAGTATTTGGGCTTTTTCGGATCGGAAGTGTATCCAAGTATTGATAATCTGATCCAGTCACCTGATTCCCAATCGGTACTTCCAATTGTCCTTCTGAGATCTTTGATATCAATTTCGGATTTCAAGATCAGATAATCTGGAATGCTTACTTCGGTCTGATTATCATTTATATATTTGATATCCTTATATAAAGATAATTCAGTAGAGTGTTTTATTTTTAATGGATTATCATAAATCAAAAAATAATTATAACCTAAAGCAAATCTGCCTCCTAACATTCCACGTTTTCTTTTGTTAAAAAGATCATAAAAGTCAGTTGCATTATATTCAGCCGCAACAATAAATTTTTGATGATAAGAATATTTTAATCTGAGATGATATTTTATATCATTAGTTGTTTCTTTAAAAGGAGATATACCAGCATCAATAATTAAATCATTAAATAGTAACGGATCATTAAACTGTAAATACAATCCCAGAACAATTCTTGATTGAAAACCTGATATAGTTGGAATAAATGTTTTTAGTGAAACTGAACTTACCGAGTTGTAGGATTTTTCTTCAGAAACATTGATTGTATCTTTTATAATTCTTGTAGGTTCAAGATTCCATTTAAGTAACTCAGGAGATTTATCAAGTATTCTCTGACCGAAATATTGAATAGCAGGTAATCGTTCAGTTTTTTGGATTTTAAATACAACCGGAATAAAACCCTTTGTAGTAAATTCAAATGCTAACAAGCTGTCATTACTGATTTCGATTGGCCGGAATAAACCTTGAATAGTATTTGTAAGCGGTGTAATCTCTTCAGTGGCTACATCATATCTATAAATATTTGCAACGCCGTTCACATAAGCATTCCAATAAAGATAATTACCGTCTAACGACCATGATGGATTTTCGGGTGTACCATTTGAGCTTACTGTTTTGAAGACTATCGGATTTCCTTTATCAATTTCTTTTATGTCAGCAATTCCGATACTTTGCTGACCGTTGCTGAAATGTAAAGTAACTGCCAACAAATCACCTTTTCTGTTAATAGATAAATCCTGTAATTCATCACCAACCATAAAAGCAGAAAGAGATTGAGCTTCTGTATAAGGATATTTTGATCGTACCAGAACGGCTTTACCGCTTTGATGCTGAACACCCCAGAGTTCATGTTTTTCAGGTGAAATTGTTAAACTGCCAACTCTTATATCTTCAAAAATCAGTTTTTCATTTTTTGAATTGAAATCATACATTAACAAATCTCTGAACAACTGATTATTATTTCTGGTATAAAACATCTGATTATACGTTTCATCATAAGCCAACGATGCAATCTGAATTATGCTTGGAGAAGGTAAACTGACTATTTGTTCATAAGAGTTTGTTTTCAGATCAAATTTTGTAATCTGTGCTAAATTGCCCGGTTTATGAAAACCGAAAATCAGACTTCGGTCTTTTGAATCAAAATATGGTTTTGTAATCCATCCAAAACTTTCTTCTGATAATCTTTTTGTTTGTGTTAAAGGTGCTGTTTGTAAGGTTGAAATATTTTGTTTTTGAAATTCAGTTTCATCTTTTATGAAATTATTCCATTCATCATCGAAATCAGTATTGTAAACTTTTTCAAACTTAGCTTCTAAAGAAGGATAAAATTCATCTTCTTCAAGTGAAAACCAGTTAATAAGTTTTTCAACACCATATTTATCTGCGAGATGCCCGACAAATCTGGTTCCATAAAGATAAAGTATGTTTTCAAGAAATATTGAAATATGGGAAGTATAGTTTTCTAATTCAACATCTGATGGAAAGGGCAGTTTTTCATTTACCAAACTTCTGAAATACATTTCATCGAAACTGCCAAGCAGCCTGCCGTAACCTCCGCTGAACCAAGTTTCAATAAATACAGCTATTGCTTCCTGATACCATCTTGGAGTATAACGATTATGATTTGTTAAAAGGCTGTAGAGAACACTTAATGGCTGATTTCTTTCTGGCAAAACTTTACCAAAAATACTGCGTAAAGACGATTCTAAATTTCCGGCCATATCATTTACAACAATATGTACAAGTTCGTGGCTTAATAACCATTGAAATCTTTCTGAATAAGGAATTACTTCATATCCCGCTTCCAACGGTTCAATTTCAATACGAATGTAGTTTTCGGGAATTGTTGTTGTGCCGCCAAATCCATAATCACTCACATCGTAAGTATTGATTATTATCTTCTGTTCAGGTTTATAATTGAAAATTTCCATTAAATGTTTCAGCGAATTTTCTGCTGATGCCAATAAATGGTTTACAAGATGAGAATGCGAATCTCTGTATATAATTTTGAAATGTTCACTTTCTTTTGTGTACCAATCTCCGAAATCTCGTTCTGAAATTCTGATTATTAATTCTTTTCTGTTTTCACTCTTGAATGATTCTGAAATAGTTTCTTCTTCCTTAAGATGGATAGTTAGCTCAGTAAACTGTCCGATTGATTTAATTTCTATTTTATCCAGAAGATCTTTTCCAATAAAATCAATAACTGAATCTTTTGGGACTATTACATTCCACAGAATCAAGTGCAGATTTCGTGAGCGATAAAAACTGTAATAATTTTTTATTTCATCTGAAAAAAGCAGTTTTAATTTCACAGCATCATTTTCAAATTCAACTTCGAGTTTAGAAATCTTTAACTGAGGGATTGTATCAATCTGTTGTTCAAATTCTTTTTCTTCAACCTTAATTCTGTTAGGTGCCAATTGTATTAACTGTTTATTCCAGATAAAGTTAATTAATTCAATTGCCGATAAGGAAGAAATATAAACATTATTTTTTTTTAAGTATGGGGAATTAAGTAATTGATATATCTTTTTAGTTTTTGATTTACTATCAAGTATGTTTACAAATGGATTTTGTATTGTTAATACAAATGACTGATCTGAAAAGCTAACACTAATACTATTTTTATGTTCTGATAATTCAAACGGGATATCAAGATTTTCTAATAAGTCATTCAACGACAAATAAATTATACCTAAGTGGTTTTCTGCGTCAATTAACTTATAGTTGTTACCGATTATTACTGCAATTTTTGTATCAACTTGAGGAAAGGAAATAAAGTTAAAAACAACAACAGTAAGAAGAAGAAGTTGAAAAATTTTCATGAAATAGTTTACGTACGAATTAAAATTATTTTTACTGGGTAAAATAAAAAAAAAGCCTTCAAATAATTGAAGGCTTAAAAATTATCTTAAGATAATTTTTATCTGACCCAAACGTATCTTCCGCCGAGTTCATCAAGTTGAGAACCTGATCTGACCCAAACGTATCTTCCGCCGAGTTCATCAAGCTGAGAACCTGATCTGACCCAAACGTATCTTCCGCCGAGTTCATCAAGTTGTGAACCTGATCTAACCCAAACGTATCTTCCGCCGAGTTCATCAAGCTGAGAACCTGATCTAACCCAAACGTATCTTCCGCCGAGTTCATCAAGCTGTGAACCTGATCTAACCCAAACGTATCTTCCGCCGAGTTCATCAAGCTGAGAACCTGATCTAACCCAAACGTATCTTCCGCCGAGTTCATCTAATTGAGAATTTGATCTGTTCTGGATGATCATCTGATCAATAGTTTCACTTGGCTGGGATACATTTATCTGTTGTTCGATTAAAGCTTCATCAACAGGAGCTCTATATCTGACAGCTTCTTCTACTTGTGCAAAAGATACAAAAGTAAAAGTGAACAACATCAAAAGAATAAGGGTTTTCTGCATAGCACCCACCTTATGGTTAATTAAGAATTTGAAAAAAATATTTTTTTCTTAAAAGAAACTTCAATTAAAGTTTGCCCTCTTTTAAGTATTTATAAATTGCAATCAAAATGCCAATAAACAGGTTTGGAAATTGAGAAAATAAAGCAAAAAACGAGAAATAACGGTAAAATTTACTATTTTTTAAATGAAATTAGGTTTTTTTTGTAAATAAATTTTACAGAAAAAAATGATGAAATTCTGATGTTTTTATTTCTTTTTACTAATTAGGGAATCGAGTTTGGGTCTGGAAATGCCTAATAATTTTGCAGTTTGTGATTTATTTCCGCCGGTTTTTTCTAAAACCTGATGAGCATAAAACTTAGTTAGCTTCTTTAAATTAGTTGTTCCAAAATTCAAATCCATCCTGATTACGTTTTCAGGAAGTTCTTTATCAAGAGCTAAATTAATAGCTGCTGCAGGAACAGTATTACTTAAATTTGAAAAGTCACTTAGCCTTAGATCTCCATCGTCCGATAACAGAACAGCTCTTTCAATAACATTTTTTAGTTCTCTTACATTACCGGGCCAAGGATAACCAAGAAAAAAGTATTTTAATTCTTTACTTATCTTTTTTACAGATTTATTAAAACTTCTATTGAACTCAGAGATAAAGAAATCAGCCAAAGTAATAATATCTTCATTCCTTTCTCTTAATGGAGGCAGCTCAATAGTAACTACATTTAACCTATGGAATAAATCTCTTCTGAATAAACCCTCCGAGACCATTTGAGAAATCTTTTTATTTGTAGCTGAAATTATTCGTGAGTTTATTGGTATATCATTAAGACCACCAAGTCTTTTAATAACCTTTTTTTCAATTGCTCTTAGAAGTTTTGCCTGAAGAGCCAGGCTCATATCACCAATTTCATCAAGGAATAGAGTTCCATCACCGGCAATTTCAAACAGCCCAAGTTTGCGTGTTCGTGCATTTGTAAAAGCGCCGGCTTCATAACCAAATAATTCTGATTCCAATAAGCTTTCAGGAATAGCTGTACAAACAATATCAACAAAAGGCTGTTTCCGGTTTTTTCCATGATTATGAATAGCCCTTGCAAACAATCCCTTACCTGTACCGGTTTCTCCAAGAATTAAAATATTAGAAGTACTTTGCTCAGAAACTTTTTTTGCCAGTTCAATTGTCCTTGCAAATTTTTCGGAGCTACCTACAATGTTTGTAAGGTTAAATTTATCCCAATTTGAATTTTCAGTTTCTTCATCAGTTGTTTTATACAAGCCGTCGGAAACAATTTCCTTAATGTAACTGGTAAATTTTAATATCTCATACGGAAATATGAAAATATCCCTGAGACCCATTTTAGCAATAGTACTTACCAAAAGAGCGTTATTATTTCTGATAACAACAATTATCTTATTTTTTACATCTCTTTTTATCGGAAAGACTTCATTGAGTAAACCGGAAGCGAGCGAATCTATCTGAAGAATTATTATGGTGTCATCTTCAGCTGCAAATGCTTTCGGATTAGTAAAAGCAATAGGAACACTTTCAAGTTCAACCTGACGTAAAGCAGAATTAATAGCGCTTATATCCTCATTATCGGAATATATTTTAATGTTCACTTTGCTGGTATTCATTAACTTGAGTTTTATTGCCGATTAATAAAAGTTTTTCTAAAGTTTTTTTTCTTTCAAAGTGATTAAAATATGTTAATCTTAAATTATTATTTGAAATATTTTCGCCTATCATATTTAATAATTCATAAGAATACAAACGAGGTTTTTTTAATTTAAAGAAATTTCCTCTTTCATAATATATTAATGTTATCTCGTATAAAACTTTCCAGGTCAATTCAGATATACTTTGATCTAACAGGATATTATAAGCATCTTCAAAATAATTTATCGGAGATTTTTCCTGATCAATAGTTTTAACTAAACTGATTTTTCCTAAGAAATAGTATTTATACGCCATTAAGATAATATTTTCTTTACTAAGTTCATTAAAGGTTTTCGATTCAAATAAATTTAAGAGTTTATCAAGTTGTTCTGTTTTTAACAGGTAATCACAATAAATAGTTAGCATTTCCAATGTGTAATCTGTCTCTTTTCCATTAATTGATTGTTCAAAGAAAAATTCAAAGTCATTATTTCTTCTGATTTTATTTGCCGGATTTAATTCGAGTAAGAACTTTAAATAATTAAAGTAAAAATAATCTTGGTCAGAGTTAATAGAAATCGATTTACTTAATTGTTCAATCTTATCATGAGTTTTATATAATTGCTCAAAATCTCCAAGGATATACCATAGTCTTCCTATAGATATAAGTATGCGAATTTTGTCTTCATTACTTCCGATTTTATTAAATAAATCCTCAGCTTTTATTAAGAACTCATAACTTTTCTGATAATCGCAAATTTGGAGATAAGCAATTCCTATATTGTAATAGGCAGAAACTAGCTGGATTTTTATTCCTATTAAATTCAAAATATTTATAGCTTTGAGAAAATTACTGATAGATAATTCATGATTCCCAAGATTGCTGTAATATACTCCGTAATTAATATAAATTGCACTTTCTTGTTCAAGGTTCCCGATATTGGAATTAATTTTTAATGCTTCATCCCAATTTTCCTGAGCTTTAGTTTGATTACCCAGAATATCGTAATAATTTCCGATGTTTACTAACATACCAGCCATACGGCTTTTAAGCTGAGATGATTCATATTTCCTTAAAGCAAGATTAGCAAACTCAAGAGCTTTTTCTGGATTATTTTTACTTTGAATTTCTATAATTGATAATAGATTAAATATTCTACCACTTGCTTCGTTATTTGCAGTTGTATCTTTAATTACGAGATCACAGTAATGTTCAGATTCGGAAATATTGTTTTGGTCGAATTCAGCAAATGCAAGATTAACATATATATATTGTAATAATCTATTATCAGACACTTTATCTTTCAACTGCAGAAGAATTTTTTCTCCTTCTAATGTTTCTCCGAGTTCTATTAAACTACTTCCTTTAATAAATAAAATTTCGTTCAGGTCAGAGCCGGTTAATTTATCAATCTGAAGATTGTAAATTACCTGTATAGCAGATCTATAGTCACTTAGTTTATATGTAGTTTTTGCTAATTCTATATATAACCTCTCCCGTGTCTTTTCCGAAATTGGCAACTTAAGAGAATTTTCCAGAAGAGTTCGTTTATAGCCATAAGTATTTTCAACTTCAGCTTTAACAATTTCTTTATTAATTATTTCCACAGCTTTTTCATATTCGCCGGCTAACTCAAATTGTCTTGCCAGCTCAACACTATTAAAATCTGGGAATAATCTTTTAATTGAGTTTGCAATTACCAGATGAAATCTTGTTTTATTATTTATAGTGGAATAAACATACTTTTTAAAACTAAAGGAATTTATCTCCGGTGCATAACTATGATTTAATGTACTGATGATATTTTTTTTCTCAAGTTCCTGGAGCAGATTTTTTAATTTATCACTTCCCACATCAACAAGTGCTGATAAAACAGTCTGTTCTACAGAGATATTAAAAGATGAAATAATTTGTGCAAGTTTCAGTTCCATACTGTCTAAATTGCTCAATCTTATCCGATAGATCTCTTCGTGTGAGCTTTGAAGTGCTAAAATAGTTTCTTCGGTACAATCAAATGAACTTTTACTATTACTGTATTGCAAAACATTCATCAGGATTAAGTCCTTAATAAACTGTTTTATATTTCCAGGTAAGAGATCTGAATAGAGGGTAATATACTTTTGTAACTCATCTCTGGGAAATGAGGGGATGTAACTCAGATTTAAAAATTCATTAAGATGATGTTCTGTAAATGGATTGAGCTGGATTTCATAGATATTAGTAATATTTAGAGAGCTTTGATCGTAGTCTGATGATTCTGTTAATAAAACTTTAATTCCTTTGACCTGGAAAATCCTGATCAGGCTTGTTAGAATTTCAATCGTATAGCTATCATATAAATTATAATTATCAAATAGAATTATCAGTTTGAATTCGTCTGATAGAGTGTTAAAAACAGTTTTTGCTGATTGTATGAACTCTGAGGAATTTTTGTTTATTGCATCCAAAACATATTGTATATGATCAGCTTTATCTTTGTAAAGAATTTCATTAAATAATATTTTCTTTAAAATAAATTTGATACTTTCTAACCCAGTTTTTGTCCCTGGATTTTCGATAAATATTGAATCCTGATATTTCTCATAAATGTAATTCAATAATGCACTTTTACCTGCACCATCAAAGCCGGTAATTGTAAATACTTCATTGCTGTTATTATCATTTATATATGTGTTGATAATATTGATAACATCTTTTCTTCCGCTAAATACTTTAGCAGGAATAAAATCCTTTGCAATCTCAAAATCAATTTTTATATCCAGATCAGCGAGAACTTCTAAAGCATTTGAATATCTTTCCAACGGACTTTTCTTTAACAGCTTTTCAATTACTTTTATTATTCTTTTCGAGTAAATGCAGTCGCCAAACTCAACTTCATCTTCCAGGTGAGCTTTATAGATCTCCAGTTCATCTGAAGATTCATGTGGAAACTTATTATAAACTATTTTATATAGTAAAACACCGAGTGCATATAAATCCACACGATGATCATGTGATTCATTCTTTATAATTTCCGGAGCTAAATAATTAGGTGTACCTCTGATTGCAAAATTTTCATTTTCAAAAACTTTAGCTGCAAATCCAAAATCAATCAATTTAATAACCGGAACGTTTTCTTTTTCTAATATCAGTATGTTCTCAGCCTTAAGGTCATAATAAATATAATTTGACTGATGAAGATAAAACAAAACCGAGCAGATTTGTTTAATTATAGAATAGAGCTGCTTTTCGTCGTTAAGCTTGTTATAATTAAGTAATTCAACTGAGTTAAAATATTCAAGAATAATAAAAGGTGAGCCGATTTCAATTTCATCATCTTCTTCATCTTTTATCAGTACTGAACCTAACTCAAACGGTTTGATAATATTCGGATGGTCGAGAGATTGTAAAGTAAAATATTCGTCTCTGAAAAATTGTTTTTCTTCAAATGAAGAATTATATGGTAAAAACTTTGCTGCTACTTCACGTTCAGGAAATTCAGTATCAATAATACTGAACACCTTGCTTCTGCCTTCTCCGATTTTCTTCTGAATTATGTATCTGCCATTTATCATTATCAAAACTTATTACTTTTATTTTACAGCTTTCTGCCAGCTTCGTTTATTGCCAGTAATGTAATTATTAAAACTAAACCCGGAATTATCACAAGCCACCACGCTTCGCTTAAATACCGCTGTCCGGACTGAATCATTCTTCCCCAGGAAGAATATTCATTTCCGGTACCTAATCCTAAAAAACTTAATGCTGACTCAGCTAATATAACATTACTGAACTGGAAAATCAGGTTTACAATTACCGGAACGATTATAACCGGTAATATTTCTTTTATTAATAATTCTCTTTTATTTAATCCGATTAACTTAGCTGTAAGAAAAAATTCTTTTTGTTTTACAGATATCATTTCACTTTTTGCGATTTTAAATAAACTCATCCAGCCGGTAAAACCTAATACGAGAATAACTGAGATTAAATTATTTCCGAAAAAAGCCAGAAACAGTAATACAAAGAAAATTGCCGGAACAGTTAAAAACAAATCTGTTAATCTTGATATTACAATGTTAAGTAGTCTTCCGCTTTGTGTTGCTATATAAGCAAGAATAATTCCTAATAAAAATGAAATCAGTACAGCAAAGAATCCAACTAAAAGCGAAATACGCGAACCAAATATAATTCTGGTAAATACATCTCTTCCGAATTCATCTGTTCCTAACGGAAAAAATTTATTGTAAATCTTTATCTCTTTACCATCAGTTACCAACAATGATTTATCAATCACTATCTCTTCACCAGCCTGGAAACATTTAAACTCGGTATCAGTTTGTGAACTATCAAAGAAAATTATGTTTTCATCGTATGGTTTATAAATAACAGAATTATATAAAGATATCAATTTATCTTTTTCAGTTATCGGATTGTTTTCATTCTTAAATCTTACATATTCAACAGATGAAAAAGGATGTAAGAGTTTTGTAACAGAAATATTTTTTTGAAAGTCTGGATGCTGAACAGTAATAATGGGTGCAAATAAAAAGCACATTAGTAACAATGTAATTACAATGTTAATAAAATTAATTTTCTGCTGAAGCTTTTTATTAATTGATTTTGAGAAAACAACAACAAATAACGATATAAATAATAACAGAACTGATGAAACATTATCTATAAATGGTAGGTCAATAATTTGAAGGATATTACTATTTTGTGTAAACGATGTTTTTATAAAAACATAACACAAATACAGCAGACTTATTATATAATTACCTCTCAGGAGAATTAAAGACAGCAAAAGAATCAAAATCAATGTTAACAGTGTAAATTTTTTCATTATTATTCAATCAGTTCTTTTGTGAGTCTCTTATCAAATTTAATTTTTATTAAATCAGCAATCATATTAGCAACAATCATTATTAAACCTGCAATAAAAGTGCAGCCTATTACTAGCGGATAATCGTGATTAATTATTGCGGATACAGTCAATCTGCCCATACCGGGCAATGAAAAGATAACTTCGGTTATTAAAGCGCCGCCCATTAAAATTCCGAACTCGATTCCGGCTACAGAAATTAACGGCTGTATAGCATTTGGCAGAATATGTTTGTTAAAAATTTCTTTCTCTGAAAATCCGCTTGCTCTCAGACTAGTTATAAAATTCATATTTGAGACTTGTGAGAATCCATCGCGTAAATATCTATAAAACAATGCAGAGCCCGCAGCAGTTAGAGTTATTAACGGTAAAATTAAATGATAAAGATGATCCGCTATTTTTTGCAGTACTGAAACCGAATCATTGTGAATAGATTCAATCCCTGAAGTTGGAAATAAATTAAGGCTAACGGAAAATACGATTACTAAAAATAGTCCTAATACAAATGAAGGAATGGTATATATCACAACAGCAGCACGATTTGTTATTCTATCAACAAGCTTATCTTTATTTTTGAATGTAAATCTTGCGATTAAAAATGCAATCAGAAATTGCAGAAGAAAACTTATCGTTGAAAATATAAGTGTAAATAAAAAATAATTTTTAATGACAGTTAAAACCGATGTTCTGTATGAGTAAGAAACACCAAAATCGCCGCTGAATATTTTTGCAAGAAAAGAAAAATATTGAATATGAATTGGTTTATCTAAATTAAATGATTTCTCAACCTGTGTTGCAAGTTCAGGACTTAATTTTGGTGAAATGAATTTTTGTAACGGATCACCGGGAGCTAATCTGATCAGAATAAAAACAAGTGTTATCAATAAAAACAAAACCAGTATTGAAGTAAGAATTCTGTTGATAAAAAGTTTCAATAGTTCTGATTTCATTTGCTAACGAACTTATCTTAAAATAAGAGCTTTTTATACTATTAGGTTTTATTTGAGTAAATACTAATTATTACTGTGTTAATTTATTAATTTGGATAACAAAACCAAAAAATTGTTTATGCTTAAAACTGATATTAAAAATATTATTCTTACCAAAGCTGATGAAAAATTTTCTTTGTTATCAAATATTAATTTTGGAATATCAGAAGGTAAAGTTTATACGATACTTGGAAAAAACGGAAGCGGAAAAACTACACTAATTAAATCATTAACAAAATTACTTGATACGAAAATATTTAATATAAATGCTGATGTGTATTGGTATGATAAAAATATTTATAAAATGAATGATGATGAATTGCTGGGTTTAAGAAAGAATCAGATTAGATATGTATTTCAGGACTTAACAAACAATTTTGATCCACTAAAAAAACTGAGTTATTTTTTTTCAAAAACAAAGTTAGAAGTAACCGCCATTGATAAACTTCTTTCAGATTTCTTATTACCTGAATATAAAATTATCTCTGAGCTTCATCCTTATGAATTAAGCGGGGGAATGGCACAAAGATTAAGTTTAATTTTAGCAATTATTCCTTCTCCAAAGTTGTTAATACTAGATGAGCCAACTTCAGCTTTGGATTATATAAATACAAATCTTTTGAGATTTTTATTTAAAGACCATTGTAATAAATCAAATTCGGTTATTATTGTTACACACGATATGGACTTTGCAAAAGCTGTATCTGATGAAATAGCTGTTTTAAAAAACGGAACTATCTCTGATTTTGTTAATGCAGATAAATTTTATGAAACCGCATCTGTTTTATGAAAGATATAATTTTACAATTAGATAACGTTACCTTTTCTGCTAAAGATGAAACCCTGTTTCAATCTAAATTAAAAACTATTTTAAAAGATATTTCATTCAGCTTTGAACGAGGCAAAATATATGGATTAACCGGTGAATCAGGCAGCGGCAAAACTACTCTGGCAAAATTAATTACAGGAATTGTTAAAGATTATTCCGGCAAATTAACTTTTAATTATAAACATAATTGGAATGGTGTTTTATCTAGCCCTGTTCAGATACTTTTTCAAAATGATGGATATTTAATTAATCCTAAAAGAAAAATCGGCGATATATTTAATGAAACTTATAGAGTAAAAAATAATCAACAAAATAATTTTAAGAATGAAATAAAAAATCTATTAGAATCTTATGGATTAAATAATAAGTTGCTTGACAGCAGAGGCTCTCAATTAAGCGGCGGCGAACAACAAAGAATAGCTCTTGCAAGAATATCAATTATTGAACCTGAACTATTAATCCTTGATGAACCGTTTTCATCTCAGGATGTTGAAGCAAAATCAATACTTATTAATTTGATCAAAAGAATAAATAAAGAAATTAATACGACTATTATTTGTATATCTCATGATATTTTTTCTTTAAAAGAATTTGCAGATGAAATTATAATTCTTGCTGATGCTCAGATAATTGAAAACGGAACAACACAACAGATATTTGCTAATCCCGCAAACGACCACACAAAATTTTTACTAAGGGCACAGTCTTTAACTTTATCAAAAGAGGAAATTCAATCTTATTTAAACAATGAGCAAAACAAACGCAATAAGAATAGTTGAATCACTGAACATCAATCATCAAGTGGTTTCTTATGATGTTGATGAAAATGATCTTAGCGGCGAAACTGTTGCATTAAAAATCGGAGCTGATCCTGAAAGCGTTTTTAAAACTCTTGTTTGTAAAGGTGATAAAACAGGGCATATAGTTTTTTGTATTCCTGTTACTTTAGAACTTGATTTGAAGAAGGCTGCACATTCAAGCGGAAATAAAAAAGTTGAGATGATAAAGTTAAAAGATTTATTTCCTTTGACAGGTTATGTTAGAGGAGGATGTTCTCCAATCGGAATGAAAAAATATTTTCCAACATTGATTGATGAAACTGCTCAGTTATTTGAACAGATTTATGTTAGTGCCGGTGCAAGAGGCACGCAACTTTTAATTTCACCAGATGATCTTTTAAAAATTACCAATGGCAGTTATGCTGATCTGATTGAGTTTAATTAAAATTGAACTGAAGAACTATCCTAATCCATTTAATCCCACAACAAAAATAAAGTTTAGTATTCCATCTGTCACTCTTCGATCCCGCAGAACGGGACAAGCACGCTCAGAGTGACAAGCGGATTTTACGGTGTTTTATTTCACAGTCATACTGACGAATGTCAGAATCTCTTAAGTAAACACTTTGCTGAAATAAACCTGGCGGTCACTCTTCGATCCCGCAAAACGGGACAAGCACGCTCAGAGTGACAAGCGGATTTTACGGTGCTTTATTTCACAGTCATTCTGACGAATGTCAGAATCTCTTAAGTAAACACTTTGCTGAAATAAACCTAGTGGTCACTCTTCGACTCCGCTCAGAGTGACAATTTGGTGAGATTAAAAGTTTATGATATACTCGGCAATGAAGGCGCAACTTTAGTTAATGAATACAAACCAGCAGGTAACTATGAAATTGAATTCAACAGTCATTCTAACGAAGGTTAGAATCTTTCTGGCGGAATATATTTTTATATTTTAAGAACAGGTTCATTCATATATATAAAAAATGCTGCTGTTGAAATAAGAAGCCGTTAGTTAAGATGAAGTATAAAATTTTCTTAAGGTGGGTAAAAAAATGATTTTGAAACAAAGAAAATCATTTTTCCCAAGTAAATTTTATTAAAAATCAATTTGGTTGTATAAAAATTTTTACTAACTTGAAGAAACAACTGACTTTAATTTTTAATTAAAACTTCATTTCTTAACTAACAAGAGGTCTAAAATATATGAAAGCATTTTTACAGTATCTGTTTGTGCTGTTTACAGTAGTATTTTTCTTTCTTCCATTGAATGTTTTTGGACAGCCTGCGCCACTTGAGTACTATATCCAGGGCTATAAGCTTGATTCGGGTAATCTTAATGGCAATGAAAATTACGGCACTAATCCTGAACTCGCATTTTCATCAGTAGTTGAAGTTCGCGACATTCCATGGATACAATTACATTTTGATAAAGTTAATCTTGGAAAAGAAAGCTATATAATTATTACTTCTTTGTTCGATCATCACTGGCAAAAGCTGGATGCTACATCAATGGAGCAATGGAATAATTATAGCGCATTCTTTAACGGAAACACTGTTAAACTTGAACTTTTCGTTGCACCTTTTGATAAAGGAATATTTATCAGTATTGATGAAGTAGTTGCCGGCAAATGGTCAAATGGCGGACTGATTGAATCGCAATGCGGTCCAACTGACGACAGGATATTATCAAATCAGCCAGCAACCGGAAGATTATTAAGTGTTGGTTGTACTGCATGGATTATTCCTAATGGTAAATTTGCTACAGCCGGACATTGCCTTAGCGGAAGCGGCGCAAATGTAGTTGAATTCAATGTCCCATTATCATTACCAAACGGAACACTTCAGCATCCCGGACCGGAAGACCAGTATTCTGTTAACGCTTCAACAAAAGCTTATGTTGATGGCGGAATAGGCAATGATTGGGGAGTGTTTGAAGTTTATCCTAATTCAATTACCGGATTAATGCCTAAACAGGCTCAGGGAGCTTTCTGGCCATTAGTTCAAGATCTTACACCTGATTCAATAAGAATAACAGGTTATGGTGTTGATTATGATAATCAAAATTATAATCAAGTCCAGCAAACACACGTCGGACCTAATGCTGGTTCAAGTGGAACTACAATGAGATATGTAACAGATACAGAAGGCGGAAATTCCGGCAGCCCTGTAATTGATGCCTTGAATAATGTTGCTGTTGGTATTCATACTCACGGAGGATGTACAACATCCGGCGGAAATAATAATGGAACAAGTACATTTAATACGGCTTTCTGGACTGCTGCTGATGAAGGAGCTGGCGGATGCCCTGTTGAGCTTCCTTCAAATCCTAATCCATCGAATAATCAAACTAATGTACCTCTTACTCTTAGCGAATTAACCTGGTCAAACGGAGCAGGTGCCAATACAAATGAACTTTATTTCGGAACTAATCCTAATGCTCTCACACTAGTTCAAAGTGGAACTCTGGCAAACAGCTGGACGATTACCGGTGTTACTTTTGCTTATGGAACTACTTATTATTGGAGAGTAATAGAGATTGGCGATTCCTGTAATACAAACGGAGCATTGTGGAGCTTTACCACAGTTCAGGATCCTAATTTAGTTGAGTATTGTGAATCGTTTAATAACCTTAGCAATTGGACAATAGTAGGTCCAATGGGAATGACTAACTGGACAGCAAACAATTCCGCAAATGCTGGCGGAACACCTCCTGAGTTGAGATTATATTGGTCACCATCGTTTACAGGAAAATCTTTGATCAGATCTAATGTACTTGCTTTAATAAATAACTCACTTACAACATTTTCTTTCAGATTTTTCTTAGACTATTATGCAGCTCCAAGCGGAACAGTAACAGTAGGTATTACTTATGATAATGGTGTAACTGAAGAAGTGTTATATCAAGTTGTTAATCCAACAACGAATGTTGGTCCCAGCTTAGTGACTGGAACTTTCACTACTCCTGCATTGGGTTCAGAAAATGCAAAACTGCAGATTTCTTACGATGGATATATATATAATATAGATTATATCTACTGGGATGACTTATGTTTAGGTCAGATAATACCTGTTGAGTTAACTTCATTTATTGCAAAAGGACTTGGAGATGAAGTTGTTTTGAATTGGATTACTGCAACTGAAACTAATAATCAGGGCTTTGAAGTTGAAAGAGCTGTAAATACAAATTCGGATAATAAAGATTGGAAAAAAATTGGGTTTGTTTCCGGATATGGAACTACTACAGAAATGAAATTATATACATATACTGATACAAAACTTAACTCAGGAAAATATGTGTATAGATTAAAACAAATAGATTTTGATGGAACAGTTAAATATTCACAGGAAGTAAATGCAGAAGTTTCGGTTCCATTACAGTATGCACTCGAACAAAATTATCCGAATCCATTCAACCCTAATACAACAATTAAGTATTCAGTTGCAAACGAAGGATTTGTCAATATTGCAGTATTCAATTTACTTGGTGAAAAAGTATCAACATTAGTCAGCGAAAATCAAAAAGCAGGAAATTATGAAGTGAACTTTAATGCATCAATGCTTCCAAGTGGAGTATATTTCTATTCAATGGAAGCAGGTGATTTTAAGTCAGTAAGAAAAATGTTGTTGATGAAGTAATCTTTCATAAGCCTCTGAAAAGAGAGCTTTATTTATTATAAGGCTCTCTTTTATAATTTTTAGTAACTATATAAACAAATTATTAACAGTTGGATTTTAAATACGACTAATAAATAATTAAGATTTGAACTTTCTATAGAGTATTCGGTGCGACTGTTCAATCCTTAATTTAAGCTCTTCTATAAGAGGTTTCTATTCAAAAGTCAAACAAAAAGTTCTTGTCATCCTCTTTAATTCATTTCTTCAATAAACTGTAATACAAATCTTTCCCTCGCATATCATCTAAATGTATGGTTGACCATTAAAGCCTGCAAGTGTCTTTCCACTGAAAAAAATAATGAAGTGGCTATTGTATATAAAATAAAATATTATTAATATTGTGCACCCTATATAGGGATACAACCTCTTAGTAGGGGATACATTATAGAAAGGAAGAATATGGAAGACCTAAAATATAAATTACAACAGTTAGGATTATCAGGCAGAGAGGCAGAAGTATATTTAGCACTACTTCAAACAACAAACCTCTCAGCGCCTGAAGTTGCAAAGTTAACACCTGACTTGTGACAATTAAAAAAAGAGGCAAAAAAGTTTTGATTATGGCTTAAAAACGTTACTTTTTAAACTGTTAGTCGCACTAATCTGGTCAATATGAGTAAACTACACATTAGAACTACAAAAA
>JAKIZM010000002.1 GCA_022708025.1 Bacteroidota bacterium
TATGAAGAATAAGTATTGTTGAAAATTTATTTCACCCAATTGGTGAATATTTTTTTCTCTAATTTATCCCTTTTTTTGATATTTAAATAGTCCTTTCTGTATTTCTATTTCGGATTTAAGATTAATAACCCAAGCGGTGGTATAGCAATTTCTTCTTCTTTCACAAAATGATTGTGCAAAACTTTTGCAACTTCTTTAGCTGTAGCACCAATTTCTCCTGTTTCCTTTGTTGCATTAGCAAGAATTTCGTGAAGCTTGTCGTGTTCTGTTTTCATTGATTCAGGAATTTTTAATTTCATTGTGTTTTCTCCATTATGTTTGTTGGTTTCGGTTTGATGAGAGTGTTCTTTATGAGATAAATCGCTTGCTTGCTGATAATGTTCGACTGAATGTATAAAGTGGACGTAATGCTCAACAAAATCCCTTCCTGCAATAACATCATCAACATTGTAATTCATTCTTGTAACTACATCATTGAAAAGATTAATTATTTCTTCCGGTATCGGATCAGCAAAAACTTTTTCAAGCGGCTTCAAAGATTTTACTGCAATTGAACTATCTGCAGCGATTATCGCAGGATCTATATTGCGATCAGCCGGCTTAAGACCTGTATATGGTTCACCTTCTCCAGCACGATGAATACGCACTACTGTTTCATAGAAATATAAATCAGCAAGTTCCTGAGCCTCTTTGCTTAATTTTCTGACAGCAAGAGTTTTTTTGAAAGCATTCTTTATTATTTCTTCATCAGCTTTCTGCACCCATATCAGAACATAATTAACATTACCTGTTTCAATGGCTTTAATAGCTGCTTTAACAACAGGACCATTCATTCCGTCACAATGAGCAGAAGCGCTGCTGCTTAATAAAAATATAATTGATAACGACAGCAGAAAACTAACTGAAGTAATTTTAAAATTTAAGCTCATAAAATTTCCTTTCGTAATTTTTGTTTTATATTATCTTAAAGATAGCTCAGATTATCTTATTAAACTATTGATAGATATATTTTTGGCAACAATTAACGAAATTATATTTAATATTTTCAGTTTGTATAATCAAAATGCATGATCAACAAACATTTGAATATAAAGACCCTCGCGACTAAAAGCAGTATCCATTCTAAGTAAAAGGTTATTCATAAAAACTCTTATCCCGGCTCCTGCACTCCATTTCATATCAGAATGCAGAGTAGAGATTTTCCATTCAGGTGCAACCCTGCCAAGCTCTCCGAATACTGCTAATTGCAGCCAATGAACATTTAAACCTCTTGTAACTGACCAGTAATTAAAAGGATTCCAGTCAATTATTTGTCTATACTCAGCACCATAATAAATAGCGGCTCTGTCATTAAATCTTCCTTCGTAAAAAGCACGAAGACGATACCTTCCGCCGAGATAAGCTCCTGTATATGGAGGAGGGCGATGATATTGTTTGATTTCATTACCATTAAGATCGGTTCCTGTTACATCATAATTATTCCAGGTTAATGTATTGATTGTCCAGAAATTTAACGCCAGAACTTTTGGAAGTGATTTCTTATCAGAAAAATATTCGTGAAGCGGTAAATACCATCTTAAGTCAGTTTCTATAACACTCCAAGGAGCCATCGTATCAAACCAGCCAAAGTCTCGTCTGAAGGCAAATTTTTGCAGACTTCCTCTGGTTGGATTAACATAAAAATCAGTGTTTTCTCTTGTTAGAGCAAATTCAATTCCGTTTGTAGCAAAGGCAACTCTTTTTCTGTAAAATGGTTTTATATCAATAAAAGTTCTTCCACTTACAAATGGATTCCAATCTGTTCCGCCCATTTCTCCAGAAATTAAAATTCCATTTTCAAATTTCGGAGAGAAGTAAACTTCATCTTTTCCATGGCCTATCGGTAGTAAATATCTGAATTTAATTTCATACCACTGATCATAACCACTAACCTGGATATAATCATCCTTATCAGACTCATTACTTCCTGCACGCAGTGAAGGATCCGATACTGTTGTTGAGTTTGGTGGATCTTTATAGATATTGATTACTCCAAAATATCCACCGAGCAAATCAGGAGCGATATAAATTCTTGGATAGAACGGAAGATAAAATTCTCTGAATTGAATAAATCCGTATTTTGTGCCGTTTGTGCTTATTAAACCTCCTGCATAAAGGGACATATTCTTTTGAGATAATCCCTGCACTCCAACAAATCCCCCCACTGCCCAACCAAATATTTCGCTGTAAAGTGCAAATGGCAGTGCAGAAACAGTAACATTAGAGCTTTCTATTTTAGTGGAATCTTCTTCACTGTAATTACCTCCGTGTTTTTTTTCTGTTGAAGATGTATAGGCAAAATCCGATTGTCCGTTTACACCGATTGAAATAGTGATTGTCAATATCAAGAACAGATAGAACATACTTTTTATAAAACATTAATTTGTAAAAACAATACAATTGTTCAAAAGATCATTCGTTTTATACTGTAAGTAATTCCTCTTATTCATAACAATCATACTCTTCAACAATTTGTTCAACACCATTTGTATCAAGGTGTGTGATCGGTGTTTCGTTCATTAATTTTCGTAATGTGTTTTTTAGCTTCATAGATTGAATAAATAAATCGTGTTCCGGAACAACATTTTCTGAATGCATAGGGCTCTTAAAAAATAACGACATCCACTCTTGTATTCCTTTCATATTGCTGCGCAGAGCAAGATCTGCAAAAAGAATAAGATCAAGCATAATTGGTGCAGCAAGTATTGAGTCCCTGCATAAAAAATTAATCTTCAACTCCATCGGATAACCGAGCCAGCCGAAAATATCAATATTATCCCATCCTTCTTTATTATCACCACGAGGTGGATAATAATTTATTCTGACTTTGTGATAGTAATCGGAATAAAGTTCTTCATAAAGTTCCGGTTGTAATATTGAATTAAGAACAGATAGTTTACTTTCTTCTTTCGTTTTGAAAGAACCAGGATCATCAAGAACTTCACCATCCCTGTTGCCCAAAATATTATTTGAGAACCAGCCGTTTAATCCTAACAATCGCATTTTTAACATAGGTGCAATAACTGTTTTTATTAATGTTTGACCGGTTTTAAAATCCTTTCCTGCAACAGGAACGTTCATTTCATTTGCAAAGTCAACTATCGCTGATATATCTACACTTAAATTCGGTGAACCATTTATGTAAGCAGCTCCTTCAGCAATTGATGCAAACGCATAAAGCATACTTGGTGAAATGTCAGGATCATTATTAACCATTCCATTGATAAAATTTTCTTTGGTTGAATGAACTTCCTTCTGCTCGATAAAAGTTTCGGTGCTGCCTGCCCAAATAACAACAACTCTATCAAGGGAATTTAATTCTTTGAATGATTTAATATCTTCTCTTAGCTGCATCATTAATTCATATTTATTTTCAGCAGATTTGATGTAGTGCCCTTCTAATCTTTTTACAAATTTCTGATCGAAGACACCACGCATCGGTTTAATAGAATTTAATTCATCAGCTATACTGTTTAAATCTTTTTCATCAAGCACTTTTGCATATTTTGCAGCTTCAAGACAAGTTTCATCTCTTATATCCCAACCACCAAACACTAAATCATCTAATGATGTTAAAGGAACAAAATCTTTTACAAACGGGAAATTGTTTTCTGATCTTTTCCCAATTCTGATTTTTCCCAATTGAGTTAAAGAGCCAACAGGATGTGCTAAATTTTTTCTGATAGCGAAAACACCTGCTAAAAAAGTAGTTGATACTGCACCGTTTAGTCCAACAATTAATACGCCCAATTTGCCTTCTGGTTTTTCAATTTCGTAAGTTTTCATTTTAAGCTCCTATCTGTTTTTTATTTTAATATTGTTAATTCAAGTTTTCTAATACTTTCGGTAACTCTGTTATTGATTCTATTTTAAAGTCAGCACTACCATTGTCAACAGGTTCTTGCCAGACTTTATTCTGAATCCATATAGTAAAACAACCGATAGATTTTGCTGGTATAATATCATTCTCATAAGAATCGCCGATCATTATTACTTCTTGAGGAACCATTGCTAAATCATTAAGTGCAACTTTAAAAATTTGTTTATCGGGTTTTCTTATTTTGAGTTTAGTTGAATCTATAACAGAAGAAAAATATTTTTTTATGGAAAGTTCTTGAAGAACAGTCTCAAGGTTGCCATAATAATTGGAAATTATTCCAAGTGAATATTGTGAATTCAGATTTTCAAGCAGTTCTTTGGACCTCATAACTGTTTTAATAACATATCTATAGCAATACTCACTTAATTCATCTATTATAAAACTATAATACGATGGCAGATAATGTTTGTCTTGCAGATATTCCAATTGATACAATAATTGCTTTTCTAAAGTTTGTTTCATACTGAATTCAGGCTTTATAACATTTGCTATTTTCCTTTCAGAATAGATAAACGCCTCTCTCAGATTTTCTTTCGTAACCGGTATGTGAAAATGAACATAAGTTTCCCAAAACAATTCACTCCAGTGAATTCCATCTGTGTCGAGGGTCCCGCCAAAATCAAATAATATAGCTTTCATCAATTACTACCTCTTTAATTTCTTTTTTAATATTTCTTTTTCCTGTTATAACCATTAAAAGTAAACCAATCATTATCCAGAATAATTCGCGTATTCTGTTAACCAGTCCGATATAAACTCCTACTAATGGGACGAAGTTTAAAAGCTGCAGAGTTAAATAAAGCCCGCCTTCTTTAACACCAACTTCAAAGGGAACAATGAATAGAAGATTTGAAATTATAGATGCGCCTGCGTTTATTAAAAATGAGTCTAATAAAGTCGGAGAATAACCAAGAGCAGTTAGTATAAAATAAAACTCGAGAGTTCCAATCAGCCGCGAAAGTAATTCAAAAATATTGGCAGCCCAAAAATTACCCGGGCGGTTGTTCAATAATTCTTTTATGTTTTCATCAATATCATTAAAGAATTCTTCTTTATTGAATATAGCTCCATTAAATTTTTTGAGCAGCGGCAGTTTTGCAATAAAATAAGCAAATGATTTTGTAACGCCGTTTTTATATCCTTTTAAAAAGAAATAAACAACAACAAAAAAGACCAGCAAACAAACAGTCAGAATCAAGTATGCAGCTCCGGATACCGGCAGCAAAAAATATATCGCAACAATTGCAGCTATCCAGAATAAAAATGACGATAAAAAATGAAGCATCAGATATGAAATTGTTACTGAAATTGAACGGTTTGTGCCGAGATATTTTTTCAGCGCAATAACTTTATACGGCTCGCCTCCAAGATGGAAAAACGGAGTCATATAGTTTAGAGCATAGCTGCTTATTGTAATGGAAAATAAATCAGAAAAGGAAACTCTTTTGTCGTTTATTATGTAATTCCAGGCAACCGTATTAAAGAAGTATATAAACAGCCAAATTCCGACTATTGGAATAAAATACCATCCGGTTTTCAAAATGTTATTGATGATATTATCAATTCCTAAATCAAGAACGAGATAAATAAAGAAAGCAAATCCTAAAATGAACAAAATACTTTTTGTCATATTTTTCATTTTAAATCTCAACATTATTCAACTCAGAGTTTTTTATACATTCATTCAATAAAAAGATTGACTGATATGCTTCATCAATCCACCGAAGGTTTTGTTCTTTATTATCGAGTGCATCAAAGAACTCACTAAACATTTCTGTATAGAGAGATGAATAGTGTGATTTCTCCGATGCATCAGGAACAATTATTTCTTCAATTCCATTTACAGTAGTTTTGAACATCTTATTTCCGCTTTCATAAAACAGGCTTCCGCTTGAACAAACTGCCTTTGCATCATTGTGCCTTTTATTCGCTGCCCAAGTAACAGATACTTGTGCAATACCTTTTTGTGATTCATAAATGATTACTGCTGTGTCTTCAGATTTGTAAGTTGAATGAGTTAATGTTGAAAGATGCGAAGATATTTTCAGCGGTTTACCAAACATCCAATTAACTAAATACAGATAATGGATTGCTGTATCAATCAAAACACCACCGCCTTTTTCTGGTGATGCTGTTCGCCATTTATTAGTTATAGATTGTAATCCGGGATCCGCTTGTAAACGAAAAACATTAAATTGAGTAAGAACTTTATTGAATGAACTTTGTTCGTCTATGAACTTTTTAAAATTTATCCAGACCGGAGAATATTTATATTGATGACACGGTATAAAAATATTTCCATTTTCAAGCAGCATCTTTTTTATTTCTTCTGCTTGATTCAGATTAAGCACAAAAGGCTTTTCACATATAATGTGCAGATTATTTTCTATGCCTTTTTTTATTAAATCGAAATGAAATTCCGGAGGACTGGTTATATCGACAAAATCAATTGTTTCATTACTAATTAATTCCTCAAACGAAGTATAGAATCTTATTTCAGGAAAATTCTTTTTATTTTCTTCATAGTTTTCTATCGCTGGTTCAACTGCAGCAACAATTTTTGCCCGGTCTTTTATACTTTCATCTCTATATGCATCCAGATGATTTGTCTGTGCGATTTTGCCAAATCCAATTATTGCTCCTTTATACATTGCTTTCCTCTGCATTAATTATTTTGGCTTTATCAAGTATCTCTTTAGAATTAGTTTCGTGTTTATATATTACCCAGATTAGCAAGGCGTTTAACAATGTAATTTCAAAAATGAAATACAAATACAGATATCCTGAAAGTATTGAGATGAAGAGAACTATCATTCGTGTGTTTGTTGTAAGTATATTATAATACTTAATAAGTTTTTTATTCTTTTTCTTGAATAGATCTGATATTTCTGCAGATGGATTACTATCGGATTTCTTTGAGATAAAGGTTATAAGCTGTATTGATTTTTTGGAAAAATATTCCTGCTCAATCGTATAATTTATATAGACTCGCATCAGAAATTTTTTAAAGAAATGTCTGCTCCAGCTTAGTTCTTCATAAAGCATTTGAAGTTCATCAGATTTTACAACTTCACTTTTTCCCTCACCGAAAACAAAATACAAATAGTAATTACGATAATAATCTGCCATAGCAGATTGGAGGGAGTGACTAATACCAGCAACTATCGCAAGTAAGAAAACTGTGTATGGGCTTCCGGAAGCTATCAGCCTTAAACATAAATGGATATAAATGCTGATAAACCAGAGATTGCCGCCAAAGCCATCAAGTATTCTTCCATACATGCTTTTCTGATTGGTTATTCTTGCAAGCTGTCCATCGGCACTGTCAAGAGCTTCTGCAAATATTAGTAAGAGAATGCCAATTACATTTATTCTAAGATTATTATAATAAAAAAGATGTCCGGCAATTATTCCGATGAAGATACTTGCAATTGTAACAGCATTCGGAGTCATTCCAATCTTCTTAGAACCAAGTGCGATTAAATAACCAAGCGGTCTATAGAAAATTTTATCCAGGAACTCTTCAGTATCCTTGGACTTTAACGTCGTTTCAACTTTTGATTTGATCAGCGACATATTCAAAAACCTCTTCCATTATTTCTATTCCTTCTTCAGCAATTTCCTGTGTAATTACCAAAGGGGGATTTATTCTGATATCCGGATTATAACCCATAAGTATCAGTCCTCGTTTTAAACACTCTTGAAAAATCATTTGAGTATATTTTTTGTCCAATTTTTCCTTGCTGTTTTTATTTTTTGTCAGCTCCATACCAATCATCAAGCCTTTGCCACGGACATCAGACACAAAATCAAATTTATCTTGAAATGTTTTTAATCTATCAAGCATAAATGCACCGACTCTTTTAGAGTTTTCAACCAATCCTTCTTCAATGATTATCTTTAATGTTATATACGCTGCAGCCGATGCCATCGGATTTCCGCCATAACTCGATGAACTGCCTGATGGATTAGCAAATGGTTTTGAGTTAATTATTTCTTCGTTTGAAATCAAACCTGTCATCGGAAATCCACCTCCAAAACCTTTTCCAATCGTTATAATGTCCGGGATTATATCATCGTGCTGGCATCCAAACATTTTTCCTGTTCTGCCAAATCCGGTGATCATTTCATCAACAATTAATAATGCACCGATTTTGTGAGCTAGTTTTTGAAGCTCAACCAAATATCCTTTTGGAGGAACTACATTTCCATTAGTGCCTTGTATTGGTTCTATTATAAAAGCTGCAATTTGATTCGTGGTTTCGTATCTTATTTTATCTTCTATAAACTTTACGCATTTAAAGTCACAACCAGGGAATGTTTCATTGAAAGGGCAGTGTTTGCAATTTGCGTAAGGCGTAGAAAAAGTTCCAACTGGCAAAGGTCCCAATCCGTTTTTAAAAGTATCGCTAAGTAATCCTAACACACCCATTGTTTTTCCGTGAAATCCTCCCCAAAAACTTACAAACTCGTATTTTTTTGTATAAGATTTTGCAAGTCGTAATGCAGCTTCAACAGCTTCCGCTCCGCTGCTGTAAAACTGACTTCTGTTTAAATCACCAGGACTTACCTCCGCTAAAAGTTTTACAAGTTTCATTCTTGATTCCGTTGTAAAACTACCTACGTGAATTTTACCAAGCTGTTCAGAGAGATACTTTACATACTTCGGATGATTATATCCGAGACTTGCAACTCCAACACCGGCAAAAAAATCTATAAATCTATTACCATCAACATCTTCAACTAATGCTCCTTCACCTTTTGCTGTAACAATTTTTGAAGAAGTTGCAATCGTTTGAGTTCCCGGTGCGATATATTTTTGTTCTTCATTAAAGATTCGTAATGAGTTATGACCTGGTATTTCAGTTTTTACTGATGAATACTTTCTTGTTATTTTATTTTTGGATAACATATTTTAATGCCTTTCTATGAATTAATTGTCCAATAAATTCGGCAGCTTTATCTCTAACCGGTGCAAAACTCGGCCAATCATTTAAATCGATGATTGAAATACCGCCTGTTGGTGAGATGATTGCATCACCACCAAACACATCCAGTCCTAAGATTTGTGCTGATGCAAAAGCTAATTTTTTTAATTTGTCGATCTCGAATGGAATGTGATTATTTCCGTTCAAGTAATACCAATAGAAATAATCCGCTTCTGAAATTCCATAAAATTTTATTGTGTCTCCAGGCAAATGCTCCTGTATAATTGCGTTTTTAATTCCTCGTTTTGCAAATTCAAATAGTGTTGTTTTAAGCTCTTCCTTCGAATAAATAAGTGTTACATCCTCTTTATGTTCAGCATGAACATCACCTCGTTTAAGCCACAATTTCTTTGCTTTAAATAAACTGAAATAATCTTCAGAAATATTTTTATCATTTATAAGTATGCTTTTGGGAAAAGGAATTTTATTATTCGTTAACCTCTTTATCATCGTAGTTCTATATGAGTTTAATGCAGCAGTTGGAGAGTTTATAATAAACTTTCCTTCTGCTTCTAATTCTTTAAGCTTCAATAGTCCTGCTAAACCTTGTGCCATAGAGAAAATATAGTCTTCTTCAATTCCGTAAGTTTCAATAAAGGATTCATCATAGATAGTAACTTTATGTCCTAACATTTTTAATACTTCAGCGGTTTTATTCAGTATTAAATAATCGTTTGTAATATGGTTAGGTGAATAAAGTTCCTTCCTTTTTACACCTGCAAATTCTAGTTTCATAATTTTCTTATGCCCTGGTTGATAAGTGCTATTTATTTTGTTACTGTAAACCATAAATTCTTAAAGATCCTTTGTTTGAATTTTTAACAACTAAAAAACTGACACATTTATATATCTGTCCGGATTTTCTTTTATATCATTTATGAGTTTATTCATATCAATAATCAATTCACTTAAATTCATATACAAACTTTTATCGTTTAATAATCCATTGATAATTGTGCTATCCTGTCTTGCCGATTGAAGTATCATATTTAAATGATCAGCGGAACTATTAATATTATTATATAAGGAATCATCTGTTAACAATTTTCCCAAAGATCCTTTTCCATCATTTAAGTTTTTGCCGAATAATTTTAATTCATTGATAGATGCAGTAAGATTGTTATATAATTCATCATCAGTTAATAATTTATTTAACGAACCGTTTTCATTTTGAAGAGATGTGAGCGTGACATCAATTTTATTCAATATCAGATTCAATCTGTCTATTGTGTTTGAATTATTAATCAGCTTACCAACTGTGCCTTCACCTTTGGCGATTGTTTCAGTTATATCTTTTATGTTCTCTAAAGCTTTATTAAAATTCTCTATCCCCGGTTCAATATTTTTTGAAATGTTGTCAATTGATAGAACTTGTTCTTCTTCTATAAATGAATTGTCGGGAATAACTTTTTCATCCGGACTCCCGATTTTTATATCAACAAATTTATCACCCAGAATTCCGATGCTTGTAATTCTGGCTTTTGAATCCATCCTTATCTGATCTTTATATTCAGACTTAACTTTTAACTTAATTCTTATCTCAGCTTTAGAATTTACAGTAACAAATTCAATTGCTTCAATTTCACCAATCTTAAAACCACCCAAGGTAACAGGAGCACCGTTAACCAAACCCGCAGTATTATCCAACTTGATATAAAGATTATATGTTTTGGAAAAGACAAAATCATTAGTGCCGATCAAAACAGTGAAAATCAATAGGATTACAATTCCAACGAAAACCGTAAAACCAACCTTGAGATTATCAGCCTTTTGTTTATACTCTCTCATAACATTCTGATTTAATTTTGTTTGATAAAAACATATTGTCATTAATTTCGTAAAAGAAATCTTTTATAAATCTATCACTTGATTGAAGTATTTCTATGACACTTCCGGAGATAACAACTTTACCTTCATTGATTACAGTTAAAGTATCGCCTATCATGATTGCATCATTAAGTATGTGAGTAACAATTACGGATGTAGTTCCAGCGCCTTGTAATTTTTTAATAAGATTCAGAATTGCTTTAGAGTTGATAGGATCTAATCCGGTTGTAGGCTCATCAAATAAAATTATCTGTGGATCAGTTGCCAATGCACGAGCAATTGCCAAACGTTTTTTCATACCTCCGCTTAGTTCATCAGGATACAAATCTTCTGATCCGCTTAGATTAACGAAGGATAAAATTTCTTTAACCTTTTGATTTATTTGTTCTTCATTTTTATTTGTAAAATAAGAAAGGAAGTATGCTGTATTTTCTGCAACCGTAAGCGAATCAAAAAGCGCATTGCCTTGAAAAACGAATCCCATTTTTCTTCTTAGGTTTAATACTTGCTGTTCATTTAATGAGTTAATTTCTTTCTCATCAATAATTACTTCTCCATCATCTACCTGTAACAAACCTAAAATTACTTTTAGAATAGTGCTTTTTCCTGCACCGCTTGGTCCAAGTATTACATGCACACTATTATTCTGTATTGTCATTGAAATATCATCAAGTATTGATTTGTCTTCATATTTAAGTGAAATATTTTTTAACTCAATTATATTCACATAACCTCCCATACAACTTTTGTAAAAATGAAATCCAGGAACAGAACAACTATAGATGATGTAACTACTGCATTAATTGATTTTTTTCCGAGATCAGTTGTTCCGCCTTTTGTTATTAGGCCGTAATAACATCCGATACTTGCGATGAAAAACGAAAAGAATATTGGTTTTATTATTCCAACAAAAATATCTTTGAATTGAAGAACATTAATTGCAGTATTCCAGAAATAGGCAAGATCGATATGGAAAGTAGTATTCGTAACAAACATTCCGCCAAGAATCCCTGCCATATCGGCGATCATTGTCAGAGGGAGAAACATAATTAGTGCAGCAACTACCCGTGGGGCAATAAGTTTTTCAACAGGATTTAAGCCAAACGCACTCAACGCATCAATCTGTTCACTTAATTGCATAGCTCCGATTTCAGATGCGTTCTTGGCACTTGTGCGCGCAGCGAGTAAAAGTCCTGTAATAACAGGTCCAAGCTCTCTTACCATTCCTAATGAAATTGTTCGGCTTATAAGCATAGTTGCACCAAACTTTTCAAGGTTATGACCAGATTCAATTGCTAAAACCACTCCTGAAAAAAGTCCTCCAAGCGCAACAAGAACAAGGGCTTTTGTGCCTATCATATACATTTCGTTTAAAACCACATCTCTATTCTTTCTTACTGTTGGAATCATTTTAATTATATCAAACACCAACAAAGTATAATTCTGTAATAATCTTATTTTGTTTTTAAATGATTCTTTAGAAAATATTTTTAATTCAGTATAATTCATTCTCTGACCTCATTCAAAAACGATTCAGCAGCTTCAATATCTGATATATGATCAACATCAATAATTTTTGAAAAACGATAAGCCTGAATTCTGAATTCTTTTCTAATCAAAAAGCGTAAAAAATTCCTCAAACGTTTTGTATCAGATTCCATTGCCTCTTTAATTTCTTTTTTTATTTCTCTTTTAAATAGATATAATCCGCCTGTAACAAATTCATAATCTTTTGCAGAGTCATAAAAATCAATAACATATCCGTCTTCATTAAGATTTATATAAAGAGGTTTTTCATCATCAATAAAATTTGTTGAAGCTACAATCACATCTGCATTTGAAACATTTATGCCAAACTCCAAGAAAGATCTGAATTCATCTTCCTTAAAAATTGAGTCCACTGTAGAAATCAAAAAAGGAGGTGTAAGATGCTGCGATATCTCTTTTAAACTGTGGAACGAGCTCTCAGTTGATTTCACGATTAGTTTCAATTTTTTGCTGCTGTATTTATTTTGAAGAAACTTCATTAGATCTTCTGAATCATTATTAATTATACATACTATTGAGCTGATATTATTTTTAAGTGCCGTGTCAATTATTCTTTGAATTAATGGGACACCATTAATTTTTACCAAAGGCTTTGAAATATTAATTCCTTCCCTTTTTAATCTAAGCCCCTCACCAGCCGCTATTATAGCTAACTCCATAACATCCTTCTCTTTTAATAAATATTGTGCATAGTTTATAGAATAAATGAGAGTTCAATAAAATGTAAGTTTACACCAGGGTTATTCTTATATAAACCTGCATTTGATATATGTTCAAATCTGTAACCCAGGTTAAATATTTCATTCAATGAAATAATTAATGCAATATGACTTATAAAATTAAAATCGCCACCCAGGTCAAATTCCGTAAAAGTATGATTCGTTAAAAAACTAGGTTTAATACCTGTTGAAATAAAAACAATGTTATCATATTCAATTAAATATAAATTAGGTCCTACTGAGACTAAGAATGATTTATTTGCTTTATCTGTAAATAATCCCAGCGTCATTTCAAAGGAAATATTTAACGGGTAGATAATATTTCCCAACACCGAACATATCGGAGGGGCACCGTTTAAATAGATTTCATAAACCGATAAATCCAGTTTATTCTTATGATTATTATTTATACCTGCTCTTATACCATAATTGATTTGCTGAGCTTTGCTTTCAATTAACATTGATACTCCTGAAAAGCAAATCAATAAAATCATAAATATTTTTGTGTAATTATTTTTCATTTTACATTAAATAGCTTGATCATTTTAAAACGCTTCCTGAATAGTGAAATACACATAAGTCCCTTCACGGGACTGAGCGATGTCTAATCTAACATTTAGATGTTGTTCTCTATCAAGCAGATATCTCAATCCTATTCCGCCTGCTATTTTTAAATCTTCTAAACTAAATTCAGAAATCTCCGGGAAGACCTGACCGACTCCAACAAATGCGGATGCACCTATCCTCCAGAATAAAGGTCTTCTATATTCTGCCTGAACAGCCCATAAGTTTTTATCGAGATATTTTCCCATCGGGTAGCCTCGCATCATTTGATGATTCCCGAGTTTTGGAAGCATTTGGATTGGGACATCTCCTGCAGTGCTGTTAAATAAAGTGTTGAGAGCTAATACTTGTCCGTCTGTTATTCCAATGTAGTAGCGAATATCGAGATCAAACTTGAAAAAATTAACATCGCTGCCAACTATCTTATTGAAGTAGAGACCTTTCATATCAGCAAAAATTCCTTCAGTAGGGAAGAACAAACTATCGCGCGTATCATAAATTATTTCTAAACCCAAGCTTGATGTGGTTACTCCTAATGATCCGAGCAAATTTCCTTTAGCAATTACTCCGTTCGGATCATATTCAGCAAGTCCGAATTTTTCAAACCAGAAGTAAGGTCCGATGTAGATGTTTTTTATTTTGGAAAAGAGAAAATCCACTTTAATTCTATATTGATTGTAAATAACATCCTCTTTCACTTTTGTATCAGGGTCTGGTCCAATTCCCCAAAATTCATCAGGCGAATAGTAATACGATGCTTCGAGGTCGAATCGATAATCATTATCTCCAAAAAATCGATTCACTCTTATACTTGCCTGAATTTGTTTTTTAGTTGAATAAGTGCCATAGCCGCCAACGATATCCGGGAACCGTTCCGGGTTATCAGGATCTGGATTATTGTAATACAGAAATGCTGCACCAAAGGCATAACCAGTATTGGGTAAATAAAACAAGACAGGAACAGGATAAAATCCGTCTTTACTTTTATTAACACTTTCATCTATTGTTTGACTATACAAACTCTGCATTGCAGAGAACAATACAGTAATGATTATAAAATATTTGGTTATGTCTTTTTTCATTATCTGGCAATTATCATTTCAAAATAATTTATTTCTCAGGACCGAAAATTTCTTCTTTTTTCAGTCCGTGTAATTCTGGTTTTATAACATTCTTGTATTTTTCTTTCTGATCATCATTCAATTGCCGCTCAATTATTTTCTTCAGATCTTTTATCTTTGATACTCTGTCATCTCTTCCTCTTTTGACTTTTATCTTTTCAAAGAAACCAGGCTCATCATCATTCATTACTCTGATTTTTAACTCTTCAATTATCTTTTTATCTTCATCAAGTATTAATTCAATTTCCGTTACATTTTTTTTGATTGAATTGTATTGAGCATCATTTAAGGATAAATACTCTTTTACTTTTTCTACATCAGTTAAATAAATTTTCTCTTGTGCAGATGAAAGGGTAGTAACTGTTAATAAAATTGAAATTAAAAATATTTTTGTATTCATTGCTCTTCCTTTATTGTCTTTAAATATTTGTTGGATGCCCATATAGTAATTGTAATAAATAGCCAAAGGACTGTTCTGAATATCATTGCATATACACTATGCAGAGAGACCGCAGAATCAAATAAGTATAGTAAACTAATTACACTCAATATGCTTATATGAAACAGAGAAATGACAGCAGAATTTCTTAATGAATTCATATGCTGCCGGAATATCTGAATACCGACATAAAAACCTATTACTCCCATAATGATGTTGTAAATCAACAACGGTGTAAAGACTATGTAATCAGGTATTGATACTTTTAAAAGAACCTTTAAACCTTCTACAACAGAAAGCAGACTGAATATTATTGCAATTGCTGCTGTTAATATTTTTACTAATTTTTTCAACTTATAATTCTTTCATTTAATTAATTTATATAGCTTGTTTTACATAAAATCTTAAAGCTGAGTTTGCATCCTGAGTGTCGGGATAATTTTTATATTCACCATATCTTTCATAAAGCAAATAGTCTAACCCCAAAAAAGTTTTATCTGCTAATTGATAATTCAATCCTATATTTAATAGTCCAACAAATTGTTCACTATCTGCACCGCTTAATGTATGAATCCAGTATCTTTTATAATTTGAATAGAACTCGCCCAGGTCTTTAAAGTTAAAATTAAATCCAAGTTTAGCACTTGCACCGGGACCAATGTTATAATCCTTTCCATATTCGATTGCATACTGAGAATTTGTGCCGCCCATTAAAATTGCAGAAAGACCAGCATGATTCTGTAGTGAGACTGAAGAAGATAATGGAATAGTATTAATGATTTGTCCGGTAATACTGGTTGCTGATAACTTGTAAATAGTATTTATATGAATATCAACTTCTTTATAAATACCAATTATGTTTTTTGATTTTTCAAAAAGCTCTAATTTACCATCCCATACTGCGCCACTAGCAAAAATTCCAACTATGTTATCACCTTTTGTAAAATTGACTTCAGTATGCAGGGTAAAAAAATCAAACGGATTATCATGTTCGTTTACTGCAAACTGATCACCATAATTCAAATCTGCTCTTAGAGTAACATAGGACTTACTATCATTCATTTTGTTGCTAAAAAAAACATTGTGAGCTCCAAGAGAAATGATAGCACCGAAATTATGTTTTTCACTTTTTACGCCTGACTTCCACATATCTCCTCTTATTAATCGGTTAAATCCCTTCATCGGATCAATTAACGTGGAAGAAAATTCTCTTATAACTCTTTCAAAGCCGCTTGTGCTTTCATCAATAATCAGATCAGATACGCGAAAAGAAATTTCTCCTAAAATTATTCCAGTGACAGGAGTGTTAACAATGTCATTGTATGAAGGAGATTCGTTTTCCATAAAGTATTCCCACATTAAACTTCCGCCAAAAGCATAAGGGGCAGATTCCCAGAAACTCAATCCATTGGAACGAGCAGTATTATAATAATTTGAGCCATGATATGGATGCCAGAATTGATTAATCAGATAACCATCAGCATCCCATTCAAAACCATTTTTAAAATTATTTTTTATTGATTCCCAGCTAATAGCTGACCAACTTTCTTTAGTAAGATATCTATGCGTTGCCCAAACCCCGAAATTTAATCCTACTACCTCAACAGCAGGCAGCCAATAATTTTTTTCTACCTGATTTAGTGTAACAGAATTGGTTGTGTCTCGTTTGGTTGAATAATCAGATAAGCCGGAAGGTAGATATTCACTGTAATTAGTTTGTGCCATCAAATTAGTAGAAAAAAGCACCGTTATAATCATTAAAACAAGTGAATTTCTGAATAATCTTTTACTGTTTGAAAATGACAAGTTCAGCGACTTAATTCTGATCAACTTGATTATATTTTGTAAAATTTTTTTCATTTGGTTCTACCTTTAATCATGTTATTTCTTAGGTCAAATATGATTTCCGGCTGTTCAAATGAACAACCGGAAATCTTACCAGTTGAACTTTTTACCTTAATTAAAATAGTATCTGGCTGTAAACTGCGTAGTCGTATTTATTAACAAATCGGTCTCTTCAACAGGTATATCTCTTGAAAGCTGAAAATCAAAGTTTAAATTCTGCTTTATTCCAAGACTGAATTTTTCAAATAGAAAGTAATCTGCACCCAATACTAAACCGAGTTTTACACTGTTTTTGGGATCCGGTTCAACCGTATAAAATCCGGCATTCTGTTTTATACCATAAATAGCTTCAAGACCCAGATAAGGTGAAAGCTTATCTACATTAAAGTGATACATACCACCTAATCCGAATCGCAGATTATAGCCATCAAGTTTTGTTGTGCCTTGTGGCGCATCTTCACCAGGGAATTCCAGACTTACCCCTGTTATGAGATTCATCGAGAATTGATCAGTAATGTAATATCTGAACAATAAATTGGGTGATGAGGTTATATCATCTATACCAACACCAAATTTGCCTGCTCTGCCTGATTGCGAAAACACATTTGTGCTTAAGAATAGCAACATTGCTGCGAAGATTATTGACTTAGTTTTCATTTTATTACTCCTTTTGTTTTTGTTGATTTTTTTTATTTTGTTTTTACAAACTCTTAATCAGTATTATTAAAAGTTTGCGTTTTGTTTAGTTTGAATTAACCTTTTTAAATAATTGAACACTTCATAAAATTCTAATATTCTGTTATTCGATTTTTTTACTAAATCTCATTGAACTAATAATTAACAGTGAAACTCCCATTCCAAACAGAATTAAAGTTTCTACCCACAATGATGAAATGCCAATTCCTTTTAAAACAACACCTCTTAAAATTGTAATGAAGTATCTCAACGGAATTGCATAAGTTATATATTGAAAAAACTGTGGCATGTTTTCTATAGGAAATGCAAACCCGGACAAATAAATCATTGGCATCATTACAGCAAAAACAGAAGCCATCATTGCTTGTTGCTGAGTCTTTGAAACTGTTGATATAAATAAACCTATTCCCAGATTTGATAAGACAAATAGAAAAGCAGCAAATACTAAAAATAGTTTATTACCACGCACTATTATTCCAAACCATTGCGTCATAATGATCATAACAATCACTAATATTACAAAGCCAATCATGGTAAAAGGGATAAGTTTACCGAGTAGAAGCTGGTATGTTTTAACCGGTGTAACAATCAACTGTTCCATAGTCCCGATTTCTCTTTCTCTAACAATTGCCATCGACATCAGTGAGATTGTTGAAATCATCAATACAAGTCCGAGGATACCAGGAACCATAAATATCCTGGATTTCATTTCCGGATTATACCATACTCTTGGCTCTGGAATTATTGAGCCGCTTAAAGGACTTTTCATTCCAAGTTTATCTTTAGTTTCCAAAACCAGATTTTGTGAAAATTTTGTCGTTACTCCTTGAATATATCCGAGAGCAATTGATGCTTTACTGGCATCCGATCCTTCAAATATTGCCTGCACCGGTGCTGTTTCGCGCCTTTTGATTCTTTTTTCAAAGTCTTTTGGGATTACGATTGACACAAGAGTTCTACCATCATTAAGCAGATTTGTAATTTCATCATAATCTTTTGCATAATAATCAATTTGAAAGTATCCTGTCTCTAAAAGACTTGTAATGTAATTTCTGCTTGTCTCTGTTTTATCCTGATCGAGTATAGTGGTATGCACAATATCAACATCCATATTTGCGGCATATCCAAGAAATATGAGTTGTAAAATCGGAGCCATAAAAATTATGACAAGCATTTTCTTATCGCGTTTTACCTGTAATAATTCTTTAATGATAAAGTGATAAATAGTTTTCATTTTAGTTTTTACCTCGAGATCTTTTATCAATAATGGTTGCTAATGTGATAAATATTGTTCCGAATATTCCCAGATAAATTAACTGCTCCCAGAAAGCTGATACTCCAGCACCTCTTAAAAGTATCGCTCTCAGGATTATTACATAAAATTTTGCCGGAGTGATATTCGTAAGTATCTGAATTGCCTGGGGCATTGTTTCGATTGGGAAAATAAATCCGGATAAAATAAACGATGGCAGCAATGACGTAACATTTGCAGCCTGAAATGCTACCTGTTGTGAATCAGCAACTGTTGAAATGAAAATTCCTAAACCTAATGCAGCAAAAAGAAAAACTAATGTTCCAAACAGGAGCAGAAAAATGTTTCCTTTGATTACAATTCCAAAAAGAACATACCCTGCAGCAAGCACTATTGTTGCATTTATTAATGAAATAAAAATGTAGGGCACTGTTTTCCCAAGAATAAACTCCAGAGAAGAAAGGGGTGAGACATTTATCTGTTCTATTGTACCTCTTTCTTTTTCTCTTACAATTGAAAGGGAAATAGAAATTACAGCTGTAACTATTAGAATCATGCCCATCAATCCAGGGATAAGAAACTTTGTTGATTGTAATTCAGGATTAAACCAGAAGCGTGGCTGCAAGTCAATAGGCACATAAATATTTTTACCATTAACCGCCAGATATTCTTTCGTTAAATCTATCGAATAAGTATATGTAGCAGCATTAACATAATTTTGAATAACACTTGCAGTACTTCCATCAACACCATCAATCAGGTATTGAACTTTAACATCTTGTTTTGACATCAACTTTTTAGAAAGATCAGGCGGGAAAACAAGTACGGTTTGTACTACTTTTTCATCCAAAAGTCTTTTAATCTCATTACTATCTTCTACATAAGTGACAAGATCAAAATAATCTGAGCTAATTAAGCCATTTATATAATTTCTTGTATAATCCGATTTGTCCTGATCATATACAGCAATTTTTATATGTTTAACATCAAAGTTGATTGCGTAGCCAAAAATTATTAACAATACAACCGGGAAAAAGAAAATGATAAACAACATTCTTGTATCTCTTCTCAGTTGTTTTATTTCTTTTTTAGCTATTGCAAATATTCTGCTGAGCATTTTATTTGTTATCCTTTTCAATTAAATGAATAAATACATCTTCAAGAGTTGGGATTATTCTTTCAATACGTTTAACTTTTATTCCATTTTGTTCATAGAGTAATTGTGTAATGTTTTTCTCTGTAATAGTGTTATCGTTTAATATTACGTGGATATAATTTCCGAATATTGATGTTTCACCAACCCACTTTTCTTTTTCAAGAATTTCCAGACTATCAACCACTCTATCGCTTTCTATCTCAAGAATTGGGTTTTTGATGTAGTTGGTTTTCAGTGCCTTTGCATTTCCCTGTGCCACAAGCCTTCCTGCATTAATGAGAATTATATCATTGCAAAACTCTGCTTCATCCAGATAGTGAGTGGTAACAAGCACCGTTGTTCCCCCATCTGAGAGATCGTTTATCAAATCCCAAAAATTTCTTCTCGAAACCGGATCAACACCGCTGGTAGGCTCATCCAGAAATACAATTTTGGGCTCATGAATTACAGCTGTACCAAGCGCAAGACGTTGTTTTATTCCGCCTGGTAAAGATGAGGTAAGCATATTTTCCATGTTTTCCAGGTTAGCAACTTTCAATACCCATTGTTTTCGTTCCTGATATTTCTTTCCATCAAGTCCATATACTCCTGCATAAAACCTGATATTTTCAGCTACAGTCAGATCATTGTAAAGTGAAAATTTTTGTGACATATATCCGATATGCCTTTTCACCATTTCAGGATCCTTCATTATACTATATCCAGCTACCATCGCATCACCTGAAGTTGGTCCTAAAACACCAATTAACATTCTGATAGTTGTTGATTTACCTGCACCATTAGCACCAAGGAAACCAAATATCTCACCTTGCTTTACATCGAAATTGATGTTATCAACAGCAGTAAAATCACCGAATTTTTTGGTCAGATTATTTACCTCAATTGCTTTCATTAGAAGATATTCCTTCCTAAAGATTTTAATAAATTCGTTTTTGCAATCTGATAATCAACTTCGGCTGTCTTAAGATTTGTTTCAGCCTGCAGTTTTAGAGATTCGGCGTCAATTAAATCTGTACTTGAAGCAATTTGTAAATCGTACTTTTCTGCTGTTATTCTGTAATTCTCTTTTGCCTGTTCGAGGGCAATTTTATTTACAGATATTTTTTCTTCATTCTTCAGTAAGTCCAAATAATTTCTTTGTACTTCCATTTGAATATTTTCTTTTAATAAGTCATAATTAGTTTCGAGCTGAATCTTAGTCTGCTCAGCCTGAGAAACTTTAAATGAAGTTTTTCCCCAATCCCAGAAATTCCAGCTTAATGTTACTCCTATATCCCAGTTATTATTGAACTCATTCACAGCCGGTTGAAATCTTGGGTTAGGATTGCTGTAATAATAATTTCCTGTCAGATAAACCGAAGGATAAAGTTCGGACCAGGCTGCTTTAATATTCTCTTTACTTCCTTCAACCCTATAGGACAAAGATTTTAATTCATTCCTGTTATTTAATGCTTCATTGGAAATATCTTTTGCATCATATTCGATAGTTTGGAGCTCACCTGGATTAACCACTACATTGATTTGCGAATCCAGATCAAATCCTAAAGCTTTATTAAAAGCCATCTTTGAGATATTAAGATTATTCTCAGCTTCAATCAGCATCAGCTTTGTATTTGAATATTGTACTTCAAGCTTCAATACATCGTTATTTGATACTAATCCCTGATTAAAAAAGTTCTTTGTATCATTAAGATGATTTTCAATCTGTTTTAGGGTCTGTTCTATTACCTTTGTTATCTCTGTTGCTTTGTAGTAATTCCAGAATGCAGATTGAATTCTGAAAGCGGTTTCATTTTCTTCCTTTGAATAATCATATTCTTCTGCTTTAAGATTGTACATTGCTGCATTTTTAGATGAGAGCAATTTAAAACCTGTAAACAGCGGCTGAGAAAAGCCTATCTTAAAAGTATAATTATCATAAATTGACTCAGCTATTCTAACGGGAGAAGGAGAAAATGGTAACGATACTTCAAATGCAGGAATGTTATCGCTAAGCCTTGTATAATTACCCAAAATATTAAACTGGGGTAAAAACATACTGCCAACTTCAGAAAGCTTATAATCAGCGCTATTCCTTTTGGTGCTTGCGATTTTTAAATCTTTGCTGTTTTCTAAACCAATTTTAATACTCTCTTCTAATGTCAACGATTTCTGCTGTGCCAGTAATGAACCAGTTAACAAAATTAGCATCATTATTTTTTTCATTTTTTTACCTTTACTCTTTTTCTTTAATTCTTTACTTGTTCATAAAATGAATAAATACATTCTCCAGTGAAGGAGTTATTATTCTTTTATCAGTTTCAACAATTGAGTTTTTCTCAAACAAATCTTTTATTATTGGATAATCTTTTTCATAATCGTTAACAGCTACATTCAGTCTGTCACCGTACATCTGAACTTCAAAATTTGTAGATGACTTTAACACATTGTATGCTGTCCTGATGGGATTACAGACAATTTCAATTACCTGCATATGCATAGAATCCTTAACATTTTTTGGTGTGTCACAACTGATAATTGCCCCTTTATCCATTAAAGCAACTCTGCTGCATCTTTCAGCTTCATCAAGGTAAGGTGTTGTCATAAAAATTGTTACACCGTCTTTCAGAAGGTTTGATAGAATTTTCCAGAAATCTCTTCGCGAAACAGGATCTACACCGGTTGTTGGCTCATCAAGAAAAATAATTTTTGGTTTGTGAATTAATGTGCAGGCAAGTGCAAGCTTTTGTTTCATTCCACCAGATAACTTATCAGCTAACCTGTCTCTGAAAGGAGTTAATCTGGTAAATTCAAGCAGTTCATTTCTTCTTTGCTCAAAATTCTTAACACCATGTATATCTGCAAAGAATTCAATGTTCTCATCAATGGATAAATCACCATACAATGAAAAACGCTGAGATAAATATCCGATTTCATCTTTTATGAGATTCTTTTGAGTTAATAAGTCGTGACCAAGAATTTCTGCATTACCTTCGTCCGGGTTTAACAGTCCGACTAACATTCTCATCGTAGTTGTTTTTCCGGCACCATCAGGACCAACTAATCCGAACATTTCACCTTTGTTCACCTCATAGCTGACGCCATTTACGGCAATTAATTCACCATATTTCTTTTTAAGGCTTTTTATTTTAATTAAGGGTTCCATTTTTCATCCTTCAGACTTTATAAATACACCTCAGCATCTGCTGGCATACCCGATTTCAGATCAAATTCTTTATTCGGCACTTCAATTTTTACAGCAAACACAAGCTTGGTTCTTTCATCTTTAGTCTGAACATTTTTAGGTGTAAACTCTGCTTCCGGTGATATGAAGGTGACAATTCCCTCGTATTTTTTATCCGGATATGTATCAACAGTTATAACTGCTTTCTGACCAAGCTTCACTTTTCCAAGCTCGATCTCAGATACATAGATCACTAATTCTACTGCTGACAAATTTGAAATTTTTACAAGTGATGACATTGGGGTAACAGTCTCGCCTGGCTCGACAAAGTTTTTAACAATAAAGCCATCTAACGGAGATATTATGTAACTATCTTTTATATTTTTCTTAAGAAGCCCTACTGTTGCTTCGGCTTTTTTCAGATTACCTTTTGCTTGTTCAATTTCTTCAGGACGGAAAATTCTTTTTACCTTTTTAAGGTTTTCTTTTGCAGAATTAAATTGAGCAAGACTGATTTCATAACGTGATTTCATATCTTCAAATTGCTTATCAGAAATTGATTTACTTTGCCATAATTGTTCGTATCTCTGAAAATCTTTTTGAGCATTATTATAATTAATCTCGCCTTGCTTCATCATTTCTTCAGCTTGCTGGATGTCCTCGCTTCTTGCACCTTTAAGCATTAATTCAAGCTGTGCTTTTGCTATCAGAACTCCGGCTTCTGCCTGTGCTAATTGAAAATCCAATGCTTCGTGATCAATTGTCATAATTGTATCTCCGGAATTAACTAGCCGCCCTTCTTTATAAAAAATTGTTTCCACTTGACCGGCGTTGCGTGCACTTATTAATACATCAGTTGATTCAATTGTGCCTGTGCCGTGTAATGAAGAAGAATCTTCCTGGTTATTACACCCGGTTAAAACTACAGTTAATAATATCACCGGTATCATTTTTATTATTTTCATTTTATTCCCTTTGTTTTATTTATTAATATTTGTTTGCCTTTTTTTGTTAAGATTCCGTTTAATAAAAGATTAAAAGCTTGCCTGAACAACACTTCGTATGATTGCTGGGATTCTATTTTTGATTTTGACTGAACAATTTCACTCAACGCAGAGTTAAACACTCTTATGACAATATCATCAGGAATATCTAAAATCAGTTGTTTTTTCCGTCCAAGTTTTAATAAAATCTTTACTAACGGAATTATGCGGTTTGTTCTGAACTGTTCTATATATATAGCTAATTGAGGGAAGTATCTCTCCAAATTTTTAAGTGATGCTTCATTAAAAACAGAATAATATTTCTCAATAATTTTGGATAGCTCAACAAACATTTCTACAATTGTAATTCGAGACTGAATTGCTAAAATAAAATTTGAATATGCATCACTTAATTGCTGAGTTATAACAGTTCTTATTATCTCTTCTTTTGTTTCAAATCTTTTGTAAATAGTTTTTTTGCTTATCTGAAATCTTGAGGCAAGTTCATCAAGAGAAAAATTCCTGAAACCATAGGAAATAAATTGGTTATTCAAATAACTAATTATTTCAGACTCTGATTTTGCAGGTTCATTATTTATAAAAATTTCGTTTTTCATTTTATATAGTTAGTTAGCGTTCACTACGTTTTTATTAAAAAAAATAGAAATAAAATTATAGCAAAATTAATTTATCCAGGATTTTCAACATGTTTTTGCCTCTGTCAGTAAGTTTAAAACTAAAATTACTTAGTCTCCATTCCATAACCATAATTCTAATAGTGCCAAGAATTATGCTCAGCAATTCATTATTATCTACATCTACCAGCTCTCCGGAATTTTTAGCATCATCTAGAATTGTTTTAAGAAGCTGTTTACGTTTCTGAATGATGAATATCAGCTTTTTTCTTAAAATATCACTTTGATTATACATTTCTTCCGAAAACAAGACCGATGTCATTTCTGGGTTTTTTTCCAAAAATTCGAAGTGGTAAAGAACAAACTGTCTTATCTTCTGTTTTGCTGATTTAGCATCTGCAATATTCTTGTTTAACAAAATATCAAATTCAAGCATTCTGTTAAGCACTCCAAGAATAATATCTTCCTTATTTAAAAAATGCCTGTAGATCGCAGGTTCACTGATTTTTACCTGCTTTGCAATCTCTCTTATTGATAAAGCTTCAAAGCCACCGGAGTGAATTATCTTGATTGCTTCATCAATTATCATTTCTTGTCTTTCTTCTGTTGTTAATCTTGACATAACGACTTTCAATAAATTAGTTAACACTCACTAACAAAAATAATGAAAAAAATTTTATTGTCAATACTTTTTTCTTAAAAATTTTTGTGTGTGACTTTTATCAAGATTTTCAATAACCACAATCAAAGGTTATTTTTTGTTTAGGTGAAAGAAGTTTAATTCAATGAACTTATTTCACTGATAAAGTTTAATTCTGCTTTTACTCCAGCTTCTTATTAAATCTTAACACACTCAAAGTTAATATCACTACACTTATTCCGAACATTATAAGAATTTCAAACCACAGTGATGAAAAACCGATTCCTTTTAAAACAATGCCCCGAAGTATTGTGTTATAATATCTGAAAGGAATTAAATAAGTGATGTATTGAACCAACACAGGCATATTTTCAATCGGGAATGCAAATCCTGACAGATATATCATCGGCATCATTACTGCAAAGACTGAAATCATAACTGCCTGACTTTGAGTTTTTGAAACTGTTGAGACAAACAGACCCCATCCGAGATTTGAAAGCACAAATAAAAGAGAGGTAAAAAATAGCAGCGTTATACTTCCGCGTATTGCAATGTCGAACCATTGAGTCATAATTAACATTACTATTATTATCAAGAAGAAACCAATAAGGATAAACGGAATTACTTTACCAAGTATAAGCTGATAGGATTTTAATGGCGTAACAATTAATTGTTCAAGCGTGCCTATTTCTCTTTCTTTAACTACAGCCATAGACATAAGTGATAAAGTTGTAATCATTATTGTAAGACCTAAAATACCCGGCACCATATAGTTGCGTGTTTTCATCTCAGCGTTATACCAAACTCTTACTTCCGGTTTTATTGATCCTGAAAGCGGTTGTTTCATTCCGTATTTATTTTGAGTGTCGATAATAATTTTTTGTGAATAGCGATTAATTACTCCCTGAATATATCCAAGCGATATTGCTGATTTATTACCATCAGATCCTTCGAACAATGTCTGGATAGTTACTGTTTGGCGCCTGTTTAATTTTTTCTCAAAATCTTGCGGTATAACGATAGCAACGAGAGTTTTTCCTTTATTGATCAACTCAGTTACTTCATTATAATTTTGTGTGTAATAATCGATTTGAAAGTTGTTGGATTCTTTAATATTTCTGATGAACTCTCTGCTGGTTTCGGTTTTATCCTGATCGAAAATTGTTGTATGAACAACTTCAACATCCATATTTACAGCATATCCGAGAAGAATAATCTGCAGAACCGGAGCAATAAAAACTACAGATATCATTTTTTTATCGCGCTTAAATTGAAGCAATTCTTTTATAATAAATTCATATATCGTTTTCATTTATAGTCTCTGTTAAATCTCTTCAAAATATTTTAAATCAAAGTATTGATTATTTTCAGCCGCTCTTAAATTTTTTCTTAAAATATTTTTCCTAGAAAATGTAATCATCAAACTGACTTTGCTTTCTTATTAACCAATGTTGCGAGCGAAATGAAGATTATTCCGAATATCAGCATATAAACTAACTGATCCCAGAAAACTGAAATCCCAACGCCTCTTAATAAAATAGCTCTTAGAGTTGCGATGAAAAATTTTGCCGGAGTTAAATTTGTTATCCATTGAACTATTGTCGGCATACTTTCAATTGGAAAAATAAAATCTGAAAGCACCAGCGAAGGAACCATTGAAGTAACAGTTGCCGCTTGAAAAGCAACTTGTTGTGAATCTGCAACGCTGGAAATAAAAATACCAAGTCCGAGCGCGGAAAATAAAAACATCAAGGTGCTAAGCAGAAGCAGAAAAATGCTGCCTTTAATTACTATGCCAAAGAGTATGTAACCGGCAAACAATACAATTGCTGCATCAATCAGTGAAATGACAATGTATGGAATAGTTTTCCCGATAATCAGTTCTAAAGATGATAAAGGCGATACATTTATTTGTTCAATCGTTCCTCTTTCTTTTTCGCGCACGATAGATAATGAAACAGATACCACCGCAATAATTATTAAAATCATTCCCATCAATCCGGGAATTAAAAACTTTGTGCTTTCAAGTTCGGGATTAAACCAGAATCTTGGTTCAAGATTTATAGGAACATAAAATTGTTTTCCTGTTACTGCTAAATATTCTTTGTTTAGCTTTAAAGAATAATTGAGTGTTGCAGCAGTAACATAATTTACAATTACATTAGCAGTGTTACCGTCAACTCCATCTATCAGATATTGAACTTTTGCTTCTTGTTTACTGTTTAATTTTTTAGAAAGGTCATTTGGAAAAACAATAACTAACTGAACAATTTTTTCATCCAGTAATTTTTTTATATCAGCGTCGTTATCAATGTAAGTAATGAGATCAAAATATTCTGAGCTGATAAGTCCGTTTAAATATTCTCTTGTATAATTTGATTTATCCTGATCATAAACAGCAATTTTTATATGTTTAACATCAAAATTAATTGCATATCCGAAAATTGCAAGCAGAACAACCGGATAGAAGAATACAACAAATAGCATTCTTGTATCTCTCCTTAGCTGACGGAATTCCTTTTTTGCAATTGCATAAATCCGATTAAACATCTGATTTATCCTTTTCTAACAAATGTATAAACACATCTTCCAGTGTTGGCACTATCTTACTTATCCTGTAAACATTGATTGAATTTCTGTTTGTTAAAACTTCGATTATATCTTTATCACTTTTCAGGTTATCATTTAATATTATATGAATGTAATTTCCGAATATTGATGTTTCACCGACCCAATCTTCTTTTTCAAGAATTTCCATACTTTCAACAATTCTATCCGATTCGATTTCAAGAATTGTGTTTTTGATGTAATTTGTTTTTAATGTTTTTGCATTTCCTTGTGCGATTAACTTTCCGCTATTAATTAAAATTATATCATTGCAAAATTCAGCTTCATCAAGATAATGAGTTGTAACGAGCACTGTAGTTCCGCTTGCGGAAAGTTCGTGAATCAAATCCCAGAAATTTCTTCTTGATACAGGATCAACACCGCTGGTTGGCTCATCGAGAAAAATAATTTTCGGTTCGTGAATAACTGCTGTTCCTAATGCAAGTCTTTGTTTGATTCCACCAGGCAGTGAAGCAGTCAATAATTTTTCTTTGCCTTCGAGATTGGCAACTTTTAAAACCCACTTTTTTCGTTCGTCATATCTTTTTCCGGTTAAGCCATAAACTCCTGCAAAGAAGCGGATATTTTCTTCAACAGTAAGGTCATTGTATAAAGAGAACTTTTGTGACATATAACCGATTTGTGTTTTTACTTTGTCAGGTTCTTTCTTAATGCTGTAGCCGCCAACAATTGCATCACCAGATGTTGGTTCGAGTATTCCGATGAGCATTCTAATAGTTGTTGATTTTCCTGCACCATTAGCACCGAGGAATCCGAAAATTTCTCCTTGCTTTACATTAAACGATACATTATCAACAGCTGTAAAACTGCCAAATTTTTTTGCTAAATTATTTACTTCGATGGTGTTCATTAATTCCTTAAGGAGACAGAAGTCAGGAGTCAGAAGACAGAATTTTGTTTGAATATGCATTCAGCAATTTGCTAACTTCTTCTGCCAATTCATTTTCTTTATTTGTTTTTGCGTATCCTAAATCCTCTGCAAGTAATAAATAATATTTACATTCTTCGAGCGAACCTTCTGATATATTTAAATATTTTACTTTATCGGCTTTTCCTCTCTTGCGATAACCTTCTGCAATATTTGCAGGGATTGAAACCGCTGCTCTTCTGAATTGAGAAACCAATCCGAATAACTCTTCTTTGGGGAATGATTTTGTCAATTTATAAACCGAGAGAACAAACTGATGAGCCTTTTGCCATACAATAAGTTCTTTGAAGGATTTTGATTTCATAAATTATTCTCTTTTAGATAATGATTAATTAAAATTTTCTTTTATCAAATTCTTCTAACTTCTGACTTCTGTCTCCTGTCTTCTGACTTCTTAATAAATCTTCCTCCCAACTACCTTCTCAAGTCTTACTTTTGCTAGATTAAAATCAATTAAAGAAGCTGTGAGATTAGTTGCCGCTTGAAGTTCTGATGTTTCCGCATCGATCAGATCAGTGCTTGTTGCTAATTGCTCTTTATATTTTTCTGAAGTAATACGATAATTTTCACTTGCTTGTTCAAGACTGAGTTTACTTACATCAACTTTTTCTTTTGATTTAATCAGATTCAGATAAGTTTGATATACCTCAATCTCGATATTATCATTCAGCTTTTCTAGTGATGTCTGAGTTTGAATTGAAAGTTCTTCCGCCTGAGTTGTTTTTGATTTTGTTGAACCCCAATCCCAAACATCCCAGCTTAAAGTTACACCAACATCCCAGGTATCATTCCATTTATCTCGCAACGGCTGAAACCTTGTGTTCGGATTACTGTAATAATAATTACCTGTTAGATAAACACTTGGAAACCATCCTGCTTTGGCTGAAGTAATGTTTTCTTCCGCAGCTTTTAATCTGTATGATAAAGATTCAATCTCTTCTCGATTTTGTTTTGCTTCTTTAATTAAATCATTAAGATTATAATGAATATCATTTGCAGTTAAATCATCTTTAATAATTTCTGTTTTTGATTCAAGCGGAAGTCCAATTGTTTTGTTGAATACTGCTCGTGCGATTTCCAGATTATTTTCTGCTTCAATCAATTGCAGTTTTGTATTTGAATATTGAACTTGAAGTTTCAGATAATCGTTTTGTGTAACCAATCCATTTTCTAAAAAGTTTTTTGTATCGTTTAAATGTTCTTTAATCTGGTCAATACTTTTCTCTAAAATATTTTTAATCTCCATTGCTTTATAATAATTCCAGAATGATGTGTGAATGTTCATCGCTGCATCATTCATCTCTTTTGAATAATCTGATTCTGCAGCGTTAAAATTATATTCTGCTGCTTTTTTAGATGAAATGAGTTTGAGTCCGGTAAATAAAGGCTGTTGTAGCGATAGCCTTAAGTAATAATTGTTAATAACAGGTTCCGATATTTTAATTGGAGTTGGTAAAAAAGGAGTCATTACTTCAAATGGCGGAACATTGTCACTTAGTCTTGTGTAGTTTGCCATAAATTTTAATTGTGGCAGAAACATCGAATTGACTTCAGATACTTTTGCATCAGAGCTTATCATTTTTGATTTAGAGATTTTTAACTCTTTACTGTTTTTAAGTCCAAGCTCTATGCTTTCCTGCAGAGTAAATTTATGATTCTGCGGATAGAGAATTGAGATCATTAATAAGCTAAATAAAATTGTTTTTTTCATTTGCAATTCCTTTTTTATGATGCTTTACTCATCAGGTAAATAAATACATTTTCAAGTGATGGTGGAATTATTCTGTGATCATATATTTCAACATTATTTCCGGTTAAAAGGTTTTCCAGCGTTTTATACTGCTCATTAAGATTTTGCAAGGTCACATTAAGTCTGTCGCCATACATCTGAACTTCATAATCAGTTTTTGTTTTAATTATATTATAAGCTTCACGACTTGGAGAGCAAACGATTTCAACTATCTGCCCTTTAAGTGATTCCTTTATATTTTTTGGTGTATCCCAGCTTATTATTTTGCCATTGTTCATTAAAGCAACTTTGTTACATCGCTCCGCTTCATCGAGATAGGGAGTTGTCATAAAAATTGTGATTCCTTCTTTCAGAAGGTTTGAAAGTATCTTCCAGAAATCCCTTCTTGAAACAGGATCAACTCCGGTTGTTGGTTCATCGAGAAAAATTATTTTTGGTTTATGAATTAATGTGCAGGCAAGTGCAAGCTTCTGTTTCATTCCGCCTGAAAGTTTATCAGCAAGACGATCACGAAAAGGAGTTAATCTTGTAAACTCAAGCAATTCATTTCTTCTGCCTTCATAGTTCTTAACACCATGAATATCAGCAAAGAATTCTATATTCTCATCAACTGTTAGATCACCATACAATGAAAATTTTTGAGAGAGATAACCAATCTCATTTTTAATTTTATTTTTCTGTGTTTTTATGTCATAACCAAGAACTTCAGCATTTCCTGAATCAGGAGAAATTAAGCCAATTAACATTCTTATTGTTGTTGTTTTACCAGCACCATCAGGACCAACGAGTCCAAACATTTCACCTTTTGCAACAGAGTATGAAACACCGTTTACAGCTGCGATATCACCGTAGCTTCTTTTTAGATTTTCTATTTTAATTACTTCGTTCATATTAAAATTTCAAGATTGCAAAATTACAGGATTACAAGATTGATTTTAAGATTTCTTAAACACATTAATGCCATATTAGTTTGTTTTCTCTTTAGATGAGTAATTGCGTAAATAATTTTTGAAATTTGAAATTTGAGTAATGATATCGATTGATCTTTTATAACACTCATCGAATTTTTCTTTAGATATATAATTAAGATCCAAAACAACATATAACATTGATCTAACTTCGCCAGCGGAGCCTTTAGCATAACCTAAAAAATTCAGAAATTCTTTATTGTTATCTCTTTCGAATCCTTCAGAAATATTATTCATTATTGAAACTGCTGCTCTTTGTATTTGATCTTTCAAACCAAAATCTTTATTAAATTTTTCTTGAGAAGTCAGTTCATAAACCGAGTTTACAAATACTCTAGCATCTTTCCACACCTGTAAATCTTCAAATGTTTTTACTTTCATTACTAGCTCCAATTATTTTTAATAAAATTTTACTTGAATTAATAACTACGACAATCTTGTAATTTTGTAATCTTTCAATCTTGTAATTTAATCGTCGCATCTGACGGCATACCTGGTTTTAAATCGTAATTATCATTTGGGATTTTTATCTTAACTGCAAAGACAAGTTTTGTTCTTTCATCTTTTGTCTGAATATTTTTTGGCGTGAACTCTGCTTCTGGAGAGATATATGTTACTTTACCGGTATAAACTTTATCTTTAAAAGAATCTATTTTTACTTCAGCATTCTGTCCGAGTTTAACATAAGCAAGCTCTTCTGTTGACACATAAATTACCAGTTCAACAACATCAAGATCAGATACTTTAAATAAAGAAGACATCGGAGTAACAGTTTCACCCGGCTCAATAAATGTTTTTACTAGAAAACCATTTATCGGTGAAGTAACATAACAATCACGGATATTTTTATTTAGCAGCTCGACTCCAGCAATTGCTTTGTTTAAATTTGCTTTTGCCTGCTCAATTTCTTCTGGTCTGAAAATCTTTTTTACTTTGCTGTAATTTTCCTGCGCTGATTTGTATTGAGCACTCATTAACTCAAATCGTGCAACTGCATCTTCATACTGCTTCTGAGTTATTGATTGTGAATCATATAATTTCTGCATACGGTTTTTATCTCTTTCAGCAGTTTCAAAATTTACTTTTGCCTGATTAAGATTTTGTTCAGCCTGAATGATATCTTCTTCTCTCGCACCTTTAAGCATAAGATTCAACTGAGCCTGTGCTGCATCTTTTCCTGCAATTGCCTGATGAAGTTGAAGTTCGAGCTGTTCGTGATCAATGATTAGGACGGTATCGCCAGAATTAACTTTGTTGCCCTCAGAAAAATTCATAATTAAAATATTTCCAGCAGTTTTTGAGCTTACAATTATATTTGTTGATTCAATTGTGCCTGATGCTCCTATGCTTTTCAGTCTCTCGTTGTTGTTACAACTAATTAATAATATGCCTGACAGAGCAATTGAAAGCAATAATAATTTTTTCATTTGATTTCCTTATTAAAAATTTTATCAAATTGTTTTTTGCCTTTTTCGGTTAGTATGCCGCCAATAACTATTCTAAGCGTGTATTGTGCGGCTTCAGAAAACGAGAAACTATTGTTTACTATAAACTCAGGTGTTACAACAGTTCTTACTGCACCAACAAGAACATTCATAATCATTACAGTCGGATAGTCAAGAAAGAGTCCTTCAGATTTCCCTTGATCTATTACTTTGGTGATATTTTCGAACATCATTTTTGTTCTGAACTCGTCAATTTTAACAAATAATTCAGGATAATATTTCTTCATCTCTTCCATCCTTTTGGATGAAACCTTTGGTGCAGCAGAGGCAAGTATATTTAACAGGTCACCAAGCTTTTCAATAGCATTTCCGTTACTGTTTAATTTGGAAAGGATTTTGTTTTTCATTCCATTCATAAAATGACTGACAATTGCATAAAGCAAATCGTCTTTGGATGGAAAAAATTTATAAATGGTTTTTTTGCTCATTCCAAGTTCAGCAGCAACCTCATCCATTGTAGTTTTATAAAAACCATCTTTAAAAAATTTATCTTCAATTTGTTCAATTATTTTATCTTGCATCTCAATCCTCTTGGGAAACTATTTTCGTTTTCCTGGTTTCCAATATATAATTTTGACTTTCAGTTGTCAAGTGATAGAAAAATAATCAGTATAATTGTTGTCTATTAGCAAACTAGTTGCAAGATTTGTATATCAATAAATTAAGCGAGGGTGATATGAGGGCGATTTTAATTTCCGTATTGTTTTTTAATCTTACTTTATTAATTCAAGCTCAGACAAAAGTTGAATCTGATATTGAAACAGCTTTAGTTAATGCAAAAAAAGGTGTTTACTGGGCTTTATCTAATCTGCAGGGTAAGAAAGCCAAAATTGATAAACTAATCATCAATGATGACAAATTAATTTCAAAAGTGAAGGTTAGCAAAGAAGTAAATGGTGTTAAAATAGAATCTACTGGTTACTTCCAAACAAACGAAGTAAATATTGTTCTTTATAAATCCAGTGATACATTAATAAAGGATGGTTATATCAAAAAAGGAGAACTGGAGATTTATAACGAAGAAGATTATTAAATTATTTTTATGATCTATTGACTTAAGTTAAAATTTTTCGTAACTCTGAAATAGTTATTACATTAACTTATCGAATTGTAATATGAGTTACAGATGAACAAACAAAGATTAATAGATCTTTTCTTAGAAGTTGCCAAAATAAATGCGCTCTCCGGCAACGAAAAGCCCCTTGCTGATTATATAAAATCTTTTCTGAATCACTATGGTTATCATGTAGTTGAAGATAACTCCAAAGCTTTTACTCGTAGTAATACTGGAAATCTTATTTGTAAAATAGGTGCGGGCGGAAACTTCGTTTTACTATCTCATATGGATACTGCCAGACCAACTGAAAATGTTAAACCTGTTATCCATAAAGATAGGATTACATCATCAGGTGATACAGTGCTTGGTGTTGATAACCGAGCCGGAGTTGCTGTTTTACTTTTTACTTTAGAAAGACTTGCTGAAGAAAAAATTCCGTTTAAAGATTTTACCGTTGCATTTACAACCTGTGAAGAGACAACACTTTTCGGATCAAAGAACCTGCAAGTAAATGGAGAAATTAAACACGGATTTATTTTTGATTCAGGTTATCGCCCGGGAAATTTTATTTACTCAGCCTGCGGTTCAATCGGATATACAATTAAGATTATTGGTAAAGCTTCTCACTCTGGTATTTCACCTGAAAAGGGAATCAACTCAATGCAAGCAGCTGCAAAAGCAATTAGCCAGTTGCCGCTTGGCAGAATTGATGAAGAAACGACAATGAATATCGGATTATTAAAAAGCGGTTCTGCAGTAAATGTTATTCCTGAACTTACTGAACTTGAAGGTGAAGTAAGATCATTCAATCTTAAAAAAGCTGAAGATAATTTTAATCTGCTTGTAAATATTTTCAACTCAAAGGCAAAAAAAATAGGTGCTAAAGTAGAGATAAATCATTTTTGGGATTTTTTGCCTTATACAATTCCGCAATCAGCATTTGTATACAAAGAGATAACCCGTGTTCTTCAAAAGGTTGGATTAGAACCAAATCCGACTATTTCGCTTGGAGGCAGTGATGCGAATTCATTGAATGGACGAGGAATAGAATCAGTTAATATTGGAATCGGCGCACAAAATCCGCATGCAAATGAAGAATTTATTTTTATTGAAGATTTAATTAAATCAGCTGAAATAGCTTTAGAACTTGTTAAGAAAGATTAAATGATATGAAAATTATTTTTTCAATTATTTTGTTACTGATTGTAAGTTTATCTCTTCCTGTTTGCTCACAGACAAAAGGTAAATTGGTTATAATAGGCGGAGTGCAAACATCGGAAATAGTTAAAAAGTATGTTGAACTTGCAGGTGGAGAAAATGCAAGAATTATCGCGATACCTAATGCAGGCTCAGACCCTGTTTATTGGAGTAAAGAACAGGTTAAAGAATTTACGGATCTTGGTGCACAGGCTGATTATTTATTGTTTACAAGAGAAACTGCAGATAATGAATCTAATTTAAAAAAAATGGATTGGGCAAATGCGGTTTTCTTTTTAGGCGGTGATCAAAGTGTTTTAACAAGAGATATGTTGGGTACCAAATTACTGGAAAAGGTTTTCGATATTTATAACAATGGCGGAGTTGTTGGCGGTTCGAGTGCCGGTGCTGCAGTTATGAGTGAAGTGATGATTACAGGAAATGAATTAGTTAATCCTGATTCTAACGATGCATTTATAACAATTGAAAAAAATAATATTGAAACAAAAAAGGGATTCGGATTTATTAAGAATGCAATTATTGATCAGCATTTTTTAAAACGCAAAAGACACAACAGAACAATTTCTGCTGTGATTGAACATCCAAATCTTCTTGGAATTGCGATTGACGAATCAACTTCAATTATTGTCTATCCAAATGATACTTTCGAAGTTTTAGGAAAAAATCAGGTTTTAGTTTATGATGCAACAAGTGCAACAAATATCAGAGAAGATTTTAAAGGCAATCTTGGAATAAGTAATATGAAGTTACACGTTTTAATAAGCGGTGATAAATTTGATATGAAAAACAAACAAGTAATTGAATGACGGAAACAAAAAAGAAATTTAAGATTAAAGTACCAAACACTTATTTACTTATTTTTTCTTTATTGGTGCTTATTGCTGCTTTAACCTGGATAATTCCGGGCGGGCAATACGAACGTACAATTGTTGATGGAAGAGAAATTGTAGTTCAAAACTCTTTTAAATATGTAGGAAATAATCCTCAAGGGTTAATGGCGTTGTTTATTGCACCCCTTAAAGGATTTGTTGAAGCTGGTTTAATAATCGGATTTATTTTATTTGTTGGTGGAGCATTCAACGTATTAGCAAAAACTGATGCAATTAATTCCCTCATTAATAAACTTACTGTAGCACATAAAGATTCCAGACTGTTACAAAAGCTTTTCATTCCTGTTTTAATGTTGATGTTCTCAATCGGTGGGGCAACATTTGGAATGAACGAAGAGATCATACCTTTTGTGTTAATCATTGTTCCTATTTGTCTGGCGCTTGGTTATGATTCAATAGTTGGAGTTGCAATTCCACTTGTAGGAGCTCATATAGGATTTGCAAGTGCGTTTTTAAATCCGTTTAATGTTGGCATTGCACAGGGCATTGCAGATGTTCCATTGTTTTCTGGTGTTGGATACAGGGTAATCAGTTGGGCTATTTCAACAACTGTTGCTGTTTTATTCCTTTTATGGTACGTTAAAAAATTATCTGTAAATCCAGGTATAAGTCCAACTTATGAACAAGATCAGCTTAGAAGAAAAAACGAACATTTTGATGAAGTCTATAACAATAAAAGCCATTTTTCAGTAAGACATAAAATTGTATTAATTGTTTTTGCACTCTCATTGGTTTTTATTGTAATAGGTGTTGTTAAACTTGACTGGTACATTCAGGAAATTTCTGCTGCTTTTTTTATAATGAGTGTTTTTGTCGGGATTATCGGAGGTCTTAAAGTTGATGAATTTACAAAAAGTTTTATTGAAGGTGCGAAAGATTTAGTAGGTACTGCATTAATTGTTGCATTGGCAAGAGCAATATTAGTTATCTCAAGAGATGGGCAAATTATTGATACGGTATTATACGGATTATCACCTTTTATTCAATCTTCTTCTCCAATCTTTGCATCTCAAAAAATGTTTGTTGTTCAGGCGATAATAAATTTCTTTGTTCATTCTGGTAGTGGACAGGCTGCGTTAACAATGCCGATTATGGCTCCTTTGGCTGATTTAGCCGGTGTATCAAGACAAACAGCAATTTTAGCTTTTCAGTTTGGAGAATATACAAATATAATTATACCAACTTCTGCAGTAACTATGGGTGCTCTTTCAATGGCGAAGGTACCGTGGGAAAAATGGGCAAAGTGGGCTCTTCCATTGATGATAATACTTTTTATTTTAGGATTTATTTTACTTATTCCGCCAAATTTAATTGGATGGCAATGAAATTCTTAAATAATAAAATAATTAAAAACAAATAAAAGAGGTATGCAATGAAAAAGAAATTACTCATCATAACATTAACTTTGTTGAGTGTAATCGGGTTAAATAAACCCATTTATTCGCAGGTTGATTTATACCTGGATAATCTTAATGTATATGTTTCTGCTTATGGAAGAATTGCAATTTATTCCCTTCCTGATGAAATAAGACAACAGTATAAAATGGCTTTATTGGTAGGAACTGGATCTGATTCAGTTTTCGACCTTGAGAATGATGTAGAAGTTGAAGAGCCAACTCAATTGATTTCAAATCCTCAATTTTCAGATTATGAAATTTATGGAAGCTACAACAATGAATACTCGGGTTTACCACCAGCTCTATTGGAAAAACAAACATTATATTGCTGGCACGATTTAACCTCATTTTTAGTGAAATATACTATAATCAATCGTGAGACAAGTTCGATGAATGCAAAAATAGGTGTTGAGTTGATTACAAAAGTTGATGGAAGTTATGGTTATGATACTGTTAGTTATAGTGGGATAAATAATATAGTTCGTGTACATAGAGGTGCAATTAACCTGGGGTATAAACTTTTATCTCACAATCTGGAATCTCTTTTTTCGCTTGAAATGTATACTGGCTATGAAATTGATTCAAATTACTGGAACTGGTTAAATTTTGGATCTATTCAACCAGAGTATGTTTCAAATTCTGATAGCGGACATGTTACTATATTATCACAAGCTTTTCAAAATATCGCTCCCAATGATTCAATAACCATCTATTATGCTGTTTCATTTGGAGTTAATGAAGCAGATATGTTAGCAGGAATGGATGCAATACAATTGAAATATAATAATATAGTTTCTGTTGAATCTGATTATAATAAAGTGCCGGTTAACTTTGTACTCAATCAGAATTATCCTAATCCGTTTAATCCGAGTACAAAAATTTCTTTTGGTTTACCGCAGAGATCAAATGTTGTCTTAAAAGTTTATAATACTTTAGGACAGCAGATTGCTGAACTTGTTAACGAATTGCTCGAAGCCGGAACTTACTCATTCAATTTTGATGCTTCAAAACTTACATCCGGAGTTTATGTTTATTCGTTACAAACAGATGCCGGAGTTATATCTAAGAAAATGACCTTAATTAAATAGAATAAAAATTTTAAGTCCCTTCTGAATTCAAGAAGGGACTTTAAGTTTTAAATTGTTTATGGACCGATACAAAGAAATAAAAGAACAAATAACCAGCAGGTATAATTCGCTTCCTAAAAATCATCGTAGGATTGCTGATTATTTTATAAATAACTTTGACAAGATTCCGTTTGTTAATGTTCAGGATTTATCAAAAGCTACCGGTACAAGCGTTGCATCAATAGTAAGATTTTCACAAAGATCAGGTTTTAAGGGATTTAATGAGCTAAGAGATGCTATCACAGGTTCGCTTCAAAAAGAACTTAGCAACAAACAAATTTTTCCTCTTTTTGAAAAACGTAAAATACAAGAGGACCTCTTAACCGAAGTTGCCAATCTTGATATAAAAAATATCAACGATACACTTAACTTTATTGAACGAAGCACTTTTAATTATGTTATAGAGAGAATTCTTAAATCAGATAGAGTGTTCACTGCGGGTTTAGGTATATCATATCTTCTGGCAGAGATACTTGCTTATCAACTTACACAAGTTGGAGTTAGTTCAAGCATTCTTAATCATACACATACAGTATTTAATGAGAATATTTTATTTCTTAATCCAAAAGATCTTTTAATGGTTTTTTCATTTCCCCCTTATTCAAAAGAAACTATTGAAGCAGCCAAGTTTGCACAAGAAAGAAATATTGATGTAATTGCAATTACAAATCAGCCTGCTGCACCGGTTACTTTTTTCAGTAAGGCAAATCTTTTAGTTAAAAGTGAAAATATGCTGTTCACAAATTCTTTTGCTGCAATTTCAGTTTTGATAAATGCTTTAGCAACAGCCTGTGCAATTAAGGATAAACAGAGAGCTAAAAAAATATTAGAAGAATCACACGAAATTATGATTCAACAAAACCAAGTAATTATTGAGGGTTAATAATGAAAAAGATTTTATCATTAGTTCTGCTGCTTCCGGTTTTAATTTATGCTGGTACAACCGGTAAATTAGCAGGCACAATCAAAGATGCCCAAACAAGAGAGCCGTTAGTTGGAGCAAATGTTATTATTGAAGGTACCAACTTTGGCGCAGCAACAAATATCGATGGTGAATATGTAATATTGAATATTTCTCCGGGCAGATATAATGTTAAATTCAGTTTTATTGGTTATGAAACAATCATCATTCAAAATGTTGTAATAGTTGTTGATCAGACTACTCAGCTTCAAATGGAACTTAATCCGCAAACTATTCAAGTTGATGAAATTGTTGTTACTGCAAGAACGCCGCTTATACAAAAAGATGTTACCAGCAGTATTTCAGTTATAACCAGAGAAGAAATTGATGCACTTCCGGTTTCTACTTTTACTGAATTGCTTTCTTTGCAAGCCGGAGTTACAGGCAGCGGATCAAACCTTCATGTTCGCGGCGGCAGGTCAAACGAAGTTGCCTATATGATAGATGGAACAATAGTGGTTGATCCATTACTTGGCGGACTTGCAACTGATATTAATAATGATGCGATCCAGGAATTAAGTTTGCTCAGCGGTACTTTTAACGCTGAATACGGAAATGCACTGAGCGGAGTTGTTAATATTGTTACACGTGATGGGTCGGATAAATACTCTGCAAAACTGGAAGCAAGAACAAGCGAGTTTGGTGTTGAAAGATATTCATCATTGCACGAAAACAGAGTTAACGGCAGTATAAGCGGACCAATTGTAATTCCGGAATTTAATTTCTTCCTTTCAGGTGAGGTAGATAAACAAGGCAGTTATCTTCCGTTTGGTTACAATGATACAAGATCTTTCTTTAGTAAGATTTCTACAAATGCAATTCAGTTTGTAAAAATATCTTTATCAAACAGAGGCAGTATCGGTAAACGACAATATTATAGTCATTCATATAAATATATTCCTGAACAATATCTCAGAAAAAGAACTGATAGCTGGCAAAGTACATTAAGTTTAACACACACTGTTGAAAATAATTTTTTCTATGATGTAAAAGCATCATATTTTAATCAGGGATATTATTCCGGTATAGATAAAGATACTGCTGATTATCTTGCATCAAATGATACAGAATATTTTGAAGAGTACGGGAATGGTTTTGAATTCTACAAACGGTCTGATCCTGAAGAGCTATATGACAGCCGTTCAGCAACAGCTGACTTCAAAGCTGATGCAGTATGGCAAATTGGCTCAATGAATGAAGTTAAATTTGGTGCGTCGTTTAAAAAACACTGGTTGAAATTATTCTATGTTTACGATCCCAAAAGGAATTTTCCATATTTAAATGATTATCATACACAGCCATTTGAAGGTGCTGCTTACGTACAGGATAAAATTGAACTTCCGTATCTTGTTATAAATATCGGAATGCGGTTTGATTATCTGAATTCTAATGTAAATTTCAGAAGCAATCCCTTAGACCCGAACTCAATCGTTACAGTTAAATCAAGGTATCAGTTTTCACCAAGGTTTGGAATTGCTCATCCTATTTCTGACAGAACAAAACTGCATTTTTCTTACGGACATTTTTTCCAGAATCCTGATTTTGAATACTTGTTTGAAAACAATCAGTACGATCTTAATGTAAGAGAGCCTCTATTTGGTCAGCCTGATTTAGATGCACAAAGGACAATATCATACGAAGTTGGACTTTCACATCAATTCTCAGATAATGTTGCAATGAATTTAACTGCTTATTACAGGGATATAACTGGCTTAATTGGCACAAGATATTATTTCCCGTTCGTTGACGGAAGATATACAGGTTATACACTTTATGTAAATGAAGATTATGCAAACATAAGAGGATTTGAACTGACCATTGATGTCAGGCCAAACAAATATTTTTCAGGCGGACTTACATACACTTATTCAATTGCAAAAGGAAGCGCTTCATCGGAAACAGAGCAATATCCGGGAACCGAAGAATCAACTCAGCTATACTATCTTGATTTTGACAGACCACATGTTTTTAATGCTAGCGGCAGTTATACAATTCCTGCTGGCGAAGGACCAATGATATTTGATTCACCGGTATTTGAGAATATGGATTTCAGCTTGATATTTAAAGCAAGTTCAGGTGCGCCATATACACCATCGGGAAGAGACATTGGATTTGTTGAAAAGAATTCACTGAGACGTCCTGGACTTTATAATATTGATTTAATGATCGGGAAAGAATTTGAGTTCACAAGTAATCTGAGATTAAGATTGTTTGCAGAAATACTTAATCTGACTGATCACAGAAACATTTTGTATGTGTATGGTGATACAGGCGATCCTAACTTTACATTTGTTGGCGGACACTCAAAAGAATATATGCAGGATCCATCTAACTTCGGTCCGCCCAGATCTATCAGATTAGGTTTTACATTAAGATTTAATTAATAATATATTCTTAAGGCTTAGCAATGAAAAAAGTTTTTTATTTAATAATTCCACTGCTTTTATTGATTCAGATAAATCTTTTATCACAAAGCGATAAAAAAAGCATTGAGGATAAAGAGCCATTAAATAAGATATTAAGGATACAGGATAGAGCCGGCGGAGTTCACAATGCAAGCAACATCGGTTTGTTTTTTGAAAACCGCGGAAAACTTTATCCGAGAAGAGTAACACAGGGCCCATCCGGTGAATTTCCAATAAATAGCGGTAAGAATTATATATATAGAATAAACCAGTATATTGGTATTCCTGGCAATGTTATCCAGGGTAGATTTACAACCAATGAAGAATGGGAAGCTGCTTATGGATATCATAACAGCGATTTGGCAAGGATTGCTTTTAGTGATGACCCTGAATCATGGCATCCGCAGCTTGGCTGGCCTGTTAAAGATAAAGATGGAAAGAATGTTTTCTTATCCGATCAGGATAGTTATTGCGTTTTTAATGACAGCGGTAATACTGTTAAAATACTTGGAATACAAGTTGCTCAGATCGGATATGCCTATGGTTCAAACTTTGCCAAAAACATGCTTTTCTACAAATATGAAATTACAAACACCAGTCAAAATACTTATGACAGTCTTTACTTTGGACTGCAAAATGATATTGACGTTGGTAATATCAGTGGTGGCGATCCTGAATATGCTGATGATTTTGTAGATATTATTCGGGATAAGAACCTGATTTTTTTTTATGATGATGGTGTTTCCAATGAGTGGCCCGATGGTAAAACCGGATTTTTCGGAATTATGTTTCTTCAAACACCAAAGGTTAATGGTGTTGAACTTGGAGTAACTGATTTTCACTATATGCTTGCCGATGATGAGGCTATTGCTGATAAGGATACAATTCAATATGGATTTATGTCTTCCAGCAGAAGCTTATATAACTCATCGGTTGGTGGAAAATATTTTCATGTCACTAATCCAAATAACATACATTTTGATGATCCTGCTTTAATACCGGCATCTGGAATGGATATAATTGCGCATATGTCTTCCGGTCCTTATACATTAAGCCCGGGCGATACCCTGGTTTTTTACACAGCATTGGTAGCAGGTGAAACTTATGATGAACTGATTCAATCTTCTAATGCTGCTGAGTTTGCAATGGCAAATCAATTTGATTTAGCAAAACCGCCAAGTCGTCCGCATCTATCATCTGTTGATGGAGATTTTAGAGTTACTCTTTATTGGGATGATTCAGCAGAAAATTCTGTTGATAAATTTTCGGGACATGATTTCGAAGGCTACAGATTGTATAAAAGTACAAACAGAGGCGTAACTTGGAATAGGATTGCTGATTATGATATAAAGAATTCTGTAGGCGCAAATACCGGTTTGCAATATTCTTACATTGATACAAATGTAATTAATGGTTTTGAATATTGGTATTCTGTTACTTCTTATGATAAGGGAAGTGAATTATTCGAAAGTCTTGAGAGCCCGATTGGAAATACATTAGCTGCTGTAAATACAGTTTCTGCAACTCCGCGTTCTGAAGCGATCGGCAGAACACCGGTACTTCCGATAGATGTAACAAACTTAAAAACCGGCAACACTAATTTTATTCTCAATGTTACTTCAATTGATGACGAAACATTGGCAGGAAATCAATACAAAACAACTTTTGAATTTGTTCCGCGTATTGAGTTCGGAGATCTCAAGACGGATGTTACTGTTACAATTACCGATACTGCTGCTACAAAGCCATATAAGTACACTATTGAATTTACTTCTGATAACAAGTTTGATCTGAAAAATATTACATTAGATGAAGTTATCAGGGAAGGTTATAACTATCCGTTCGGAGGAAGAGATATTACAATTACGGGTCAGGGATTAAGAATCAGTATGCACGATACTGCCGGAACTCCTGCCGAATTCAGACCGCAGGCAGGCGATGTTATTGCAATTAACTTTTCTATGAATACAGTTAAAAATAATTCTGTGCCCGTTATTGATAAAAGGTCATATCAGGTTGACCAGGTACTTACTTCCATTGACGGAATTTCACTTAAACTTTCTGCTCCTGAGATTATTCAAAGTATATCACGGATTGGCGGTACAGATAATATTGAAATGAATTTTGAAGTAATTGATGAATCATTAGTTAAAAATGCTTTATACATTGCATCTGTTGAAGGAAATGGAATGCTAAACGGAAAAGGTTTTGTGTTGCTTTCAGTTTCTGGAACCAGCATTTCACTGGATACACTTTTCAGCGGCGATAGTTTTTCATTTGATGGAATAGAAGGAACAATTATCTTTCCGTCTAATTCACCGCCTTCCGCCGGTAATAAGTTTTCAGTTGAAACATTAAAACCGATAATTCCAAACATAAAAGATTCTTATGCTTTTAATATTGCAGGATCTAAAGTTGATTATCGGGAAGTAAAAGAGCAGATCAGTAAAATTAAAGTCGTTCCTAATCCATATATAGTTTCATCATTATGGGAACCGGAATTTGGTGAATTGAGAAGAGAACCTTTACGTCAGATTCAATTTATTAATCTTCCACCGGAATGCACTATTTATATTTTTACTGTTGATGCTGACTTGATTAAAACAATTCATCATAATTCCAATGCAGGTACAGAAGTATGGGACTTGAGAACAGAAGGAGGCAGAGAACTTGCAGCAGGGATGTATATATATGTTGTCAAGACTAAAGATTCTGAATTCAAAGAACGATTTGCAATTATAAAATAATCTGAAGCAGGAGTTTAAAATGAAAAAAATATTAATATTAGTTTTATTTGTTATGAGCTTTGGAGAATTTTATGCACAGAATCCAAATCTCGGTTCAGCCGGAGCTCAGTTCTTACAAATACCAGTTGGTGCACGAGCAGAGGCAATGGGAGGCGCTGTAATCGGACTTATTGATGATGCATCTTCTATTTTCTGGAATCCTGCTGGAATTGTAAAAGTAAATAATGTTCAAGCTCATTTTTCTTATATGAATTGGTTTGATCTTTTTGATTTTAATTCAGCATCAATTGTTTATAATGCCGGTGATCTGGGAACTTTTGGTGCAAGCATGGTGCTTTTTACTACTGGTGAAATGGAGATAACAACTGAAGAATATCCAAATGGAACAGGAAGGTTTTTTGACGCTGGTGATCTTGCCTTGGGAGTTTCCTATGCAAGATATCTGACCGATAGATTTAATGTGGGAGTAACGATCAAATATATTCGTCAGCAAATATGGAATGAATCAGCTTCCGGATTTGCATTTGATATTGGAACACAATATCGTTTAGATTTTCAGAACCTGACTATAGCAATGGCAATGACAAACTTTGGCGCTGATTTGCAGTTTGACGGACCTGATCTGGATTTCACTTATCGCAAGGATAATGCTTTTCCGTTAAGCAGATTGGTGCCAAGCAGATTAAGCACAGAAGAATATCCATTACCATTAAATTTTCAGGTTGGTATCGCAGTAGATATTTTTGAATATGATTTTGTAAAAATGCGCGGTGCAATTGATGTAACTCATCCAAACGATAATGCTGAACGTGCACAATTCGGAACTGAATTTTCTTTCTTTGATAGGTTTTTTGTTCGTGCAGGATATAAGTATAATTATGATGATCAGGATTTTTCATTTGGCGCTGGTGCAAATGTTCCTTTAGGCAGCACTGCAGTTTATTTTGATTATGCTTATTCTGTTTATGATATTTTACCAAGCGTGCATAGAATTTCTGTTAATTTAAGTTTTTAGAAAATGAATTATTTAGTTAAAACATATATTCTTTTTCTTTTCGGTTTGATTGCGCTTTATCCTTGCACTACTGCTGTTGTGTCAGGAAAAGCTACTTCAGATGGAAGACCGCTTCTGCTAAAAAACCGTGACTCTGATTTTTTACAAAATAAATTAGTCTATTACTTTGAAGGCAAATTTAAATTCATCGGATTGGTAAACTCAGCAGATAAAGCAAATAAAGAAGTATGGAGCGGATTTAACGAAGCCGGATTCGGAATTATGAATTCCGCTTCTTATAATCTTAAGATAAACGATACAACAAAACTCTCCGATCAGGAAGGAATAATTATGAAGCTTGCATTGGCAGGTTGTAAAACTTTATCTGATTTTGAAACTCTTCTTGATACACTTCCTAAGCCGCTTGGAGTTGAAGCAAATTTTGGAGTAATCGATGCAGAAGGCGGGGCAGCATATTACGAAGTAAATAATTTTTCTTTTATTAAATACGATGTTAATGATTCTGAAGTTGCACCAAATGGTTATCTTATCCGCACAAATTTCTCTTTCTCTGGTGTTGAAAATAAAGGCTATGGATATATAAGATATAATACAGCTTCAGGATTGTTTTCTGATAAAATTAAAGATGGAAAATTAAATTTTCAGTTTTTAATAAATGATGTTCCGCGATGTTTAGTTCATTCATTTACTAAAACAGATCTTACTAAAAATCTTCCCGATCAAACAGATCACAACTTTGTGTTTTTTAGAGATTACATTCCAAGATATTCAACATCTGCCGCAGTTGTTATTCAAGGTGTTAAGGATATCGAGTCGACTTCATTAACTACTATGTGGACTGTTCTCGGTTTTCCACTTACATCAATTGCAATCCCTGTTTGGCTTACTGATGATGGATCGCTTCCTAAAATATTAATTGCTGATGAAACCGGAAATGCGCCGTTATGTAATCTTGCTCTTGGCTTGAAAGAAAAAGTTTTATCCGAACAAAATGATGCGAAGGAAAATTATCTTAATCTTCCTGCTTTGATGAATAAGGAAAATACAGGTGTTCGGCAAAAACTTAATCCTATTGAAGATGAAGTGTTAAATAAAGCTGAAGAAAAAATTTCTAATTGGGAAAAAACAGAATTTAACAGCAACGAGGCGAAAGAATTTTATAATTGGATTGATAATGATATTTATCCTCAGCTAAAAAGTAAATTTTCTTTTAACTGATCTGCTGTGAATTCATTAGTAAAAATATTCAACATTCTCATTCTCACTCTCGCTCTTAATCTTACTCTTTTCCCTCAAGGCTATATTTGTGCTGTTGGCGGCGGCTCAGAAGATTATAATAATTGGAGTGATGCACCGTATGGATGGATTGTTGAAAAATCAGACAACGGAAAAATTATAATTCTTGGTGCTGATGCAAGTGTTACAACCTGGCTTCCAACTTATTTTATATCTCTTGGTGCAGATACTGCTTACAATAAAACTATTTCTTCCAAAACTATTGCAGACCTCCCGGAAACTTATGACGAAATAATTTCTGCTAAAGCTGTTTTTATTCGTGGTGGTGATCAGTGGGATTACATAAGATTGTGGAAAGGAACAAAAACCGATTCAGCTATTCAATATGTTTTTAATAATGGTGGTGTTATAGCCGGAACAAGCGCCGGTGCAGCAGTTCTTGGCGATGTTGATTTCAGCGGACAAAGTGGTTCAGCATATTCCGATGATGCATTGCTTAATCCGTTTTACAGTAGAATGAAGTTTGAAAGTAATTTCCTGAACTTCATTCCGAATGTTTTATTTGATACTCACTTTACTGAGAGAGGAAGACAGGGCAGATTGATTGCAATGCTTTACAATCAGCATTTTAATGCATCTAAAGATTTAATAGGTGCAGGCATTGATGATAGAACTGCAATTTGTATTTCACCGGATGGAATTGGTGAAGTAATGGGAAGCGGTGCGGTTTCAATTTTTTATAAAGATGATTTTACTGAATATTCTGATTACACTTCCGGCAAATACACAATCGAAAAATTAAGATGCCATACACTTACAAAAGGCTGGAAATATGATTTTATAAACAATCAGATTGCTTTTATTCCTGCTTCGGCAAAAGATGTTGATATTAATTCTCCTTGGTTCTACTCTCAGACTGATATTACTTTAACAGGCAGCAACAATATTTCAGCACAGCTTAACAATCTCGGTGTGTTTTTAAATGAAGTAAATAGCACAAAAGTTTTACTTATTACTCATCCGGGTTTCAGCAGTTCAGCTTCGATAATTACTGATTATTTAAGCTCAAACAGTTTTATTTATGATGTTTTAAACATTACAACAGGAAACCTTAACGATGCATCAGAAGCAGTAAAGCTAAATGAAGCAACTTGTTTTATTTTTGCTGGCGATTCACTTAATGTTCTAAGTTATTTAAACCAACCGGTTGGTTTAGTTAACGCTGCATTTTATAATCAGACCGCAATGAACATTCCGATTTTTTTCTTTGGCAATGCCGGAAAGATTGCAGGAAATTTTTATATAGGAAATACTGATACTGATATGTATGCATCATATCGCGGTAAAATGACGATTAATGAAGGGCTTTTCATTTTTGCTGACTTAATTTTTCAACCGTTGTTATATGACAATTCAGATTTTTATGAGAACCGGACAAGTTCTGTTTTGTGGGGGTTGATGCGTAAGAGAAGAAGAATCGGAATTTATTTAAATGAAAATGACAGGCTGAATATAAAATCATCTTCATTTGAAAATTCCATCAGCGGAACCGTTTTAATTCCTTATATGATTGTTGATGCAAGAGAAACTGACAAGGTTGATTCATCAACTTATCGCGCAAGCGGAAGTATAGGGCCCAGGCAAATTGTGGCAATGAACAATCTGAGAATCTCTTTAACAAATTACTCTAATATTAATTACTTGCTAGAAACAGGTAAGTTTGATTATTTGACGAATGTGGAAAATGAAAATGTTTCTCAGTTAACTCCGTTTGAGTTTAAATTGAATCAAAACTATCCCAATCCATTTAATCCTTCAACAACAATCAGGTGGAGACAAAGCAAACCGGAAAAGATTACAATAAAATTGTTTGATATACTTGGAAATGAAATTGAAACATTGGTTGATGATTATTATGAATCAGGTTCTCATTCAAAATTCTATACAATGAATTCAAAATTATCAAGCGGTATTTACTTTTATCGTTTATCAACAAAGGATTTCTCAGAAACTAAATCAATGGTATTCTTAAAATGAAAAAACTTTTCTTTTTACTTTTATTGTTTATTAGCTGTCAAAACTTTTCTCAGGAAACAATGACACCACTTGAAAAGTCTGATTTTAAAAAACTTACAACTCATTCTGAACTATCTCAGTTTATTAAAGAAGTTGATGATAAATCAGATTTAATCACGACCGAAGTATTTGCTAAATCGCCCGAAGGCAGAGAGTTGTTTGTAGTCTATTTTTCAAAAGGTGAATTCGGTAAAGATCAATCTAAAATCAAAGTTTTAATATTCGCTCAACAGCACGGTGATGAACAATCTGGTAAAGAAGGTTCTTTGTTGCTGATAAACGAATTGCTTAAACCTGAAAACCAATATTTGTTTGATAAAATTGATTTTGCATTAGTCCCACTAATGAATCCTGACGGATCTGAAAAGGATAAAAGGCGAAACGGAAATGAAATGGATCTTAACAGAAATCATTTAATTCTTACAGAGCCAGAAGTGATTGGTTTGCATCAATTGTTTAATAAATATCTTTTTGAAGTAACAATGGATGTTCACGAATATTGGCCCTTTGGTGAATCATCAAAAAAGTTTGGATATCATGAAAATTATGATGAAACAATCGGTGCAATTACAAACATTAATATCTCTGAAAAACTTAGAAAACTTTCTTATGATAAATATCTTCCGTTTATATTTAATTATATCTCTGAGAAAAATTTTTCTGCGTTTCATTATCTTCCCGGCGGTTCGTCAGAAAGTGAAAATCTTCGTTACAGCACATTTGATATAAATGATGGAAGACAAAGTTTTGGGATACAAAATACTCTTTCGTTTATTCAGGAAGGATTGAACGGTGAGCGTAGCAGCTTAGATAATATTGAGCATCGTGCAAAAGGGCAGATGATTGGAATGCTTGGATTATTGAAGTTCAGTTATGATAATAAAGATGAGATCAAAAAGCTTGTATCGGCTGAAAGAAAAAATCTTGAAGAAAATAAAACCGATGGAAAAGTCGCGATTCAGCTAAATCATTTTTCCGATGGAACTGAACTTAAATTAAATCTAGTTTCTTACAATAGTGGCAATGACACAGTTATAACAACCAGAAATTTTAGATCTGTTGTTAAATCACTTTATGATGTAGATAGACCAAAAGGATATTTGATTCCGAAAAATCTGAAAGAAGTGACTGATTGGGCTGACAGACACGAACTGAAATATTACGATTATAATAAATCAATCAATAGTAAAATAGAGCAATACTTTATTACCAATATTGATTCAATTGATTTTGAAGGAGATATGGTTGTAAATCCCGGTGTAATGAAAACAGATGTTACTAATCAGATTAATTCATCTGATTACATTTTTATTCCTGTTAATCAATTGCGGAATAATATGATTGTGATTGCGCTTGAGCCTAAGTCAGAACTTGGATTAGTTACTTACAAACAATTTGAACATCTGCTGAAAAAGGGTGAAAATTATCCGATATTAAGAGTGACAAATTAAATTATTGTGAACCGTTACAAGTTGATTTGAGAACTCTGTAATCAAGATGAAATCATTAAGACAAAATATTAATAATTATTCTATTGACTTTAAAAATCGTTTTAGCGGACTATAAAATTTCTTCTTCATTTAATTAACACAATAATGTTGTAAATAAAAAAAATTAAGGAGAAGAAAATGAACATAATTGTTTTAGGCTCTGGTTTAATCGGTCGTCCAATGGCGATTGATCTTTCTAAAGAAAAATTATTTAATGTTACTATTGCAGATCTAAATCAAAAAAATCTTGATAAGATTCCTAAACAACTCCCGATAAAAAAAATTCAAAAGGATTTATCCGATCCTCAAATCTTAAAATCTTTAATCAGCAAAAACGATATAGTATTAAACGCTCTTCCAAGCTTTATTGGTTTTAAGACGCTCAAAGAAATTATCAAAGCAAAAAAAAATGCGGTTGATATTACCTTCGCTCCCGAAGATCCGTTTGAGCTTGATAAACTAGCGAAGCAAAACAATGTAACAGCAATTGTTGATTGCGGTGTTGCGCCCGGAATGAGCAATCTTCTTGCTGGTTATGTCAATTCGCTTTTAGATTTTACTGAAACAATTTTGATTTATGTTGGAGGATTGCCCGTCATTCGTGAATATCCTTATGAATATAAAGCGGGCTTTTCTCCGACTGATGTAATTGAAGAATACACACGACCAGCTAGATTTGTTGAAAACGGGAAATTAGTTGTTCGTCCTGCTCTATCTGATTCTGAACTAATTAATTTTGATGAAGTCGGAACTCTGGAAGCATTCAATAGTGATGGTTTACGCACTCTTGCTAAAACTTTAACTGCACCAAATATGAAAGAGAAAACCTTACGCTATCCGGGACATATTGAGAAAATAAAAGTTCTGCGTGAAAGCGGTTTTTTCAATCAAAGGGAAATTGATATTAAGGGAATGAAAATCAAACCGATCGATTTTACTTCTAAGATTTTGTTTCCGCTCTGGGAACTTAAAGATGGTGATGAAGATTTTACTGTGATGCGGATTATAATCGAAGGAATAAAGAACAGAAAGAAAGTTCGTTATTCATATAATCTATTGGACAGACACGATAAAAAAAATAACATTCATTCAATGGCGAGAACAACAGGTTATACTGCAACAAGTGTGGTCAGATTGCTTTCGAAAGGATTATTCGATAGGAAAGGAATTTGTCCGCCGGAATATATCGGAGAGAATTCCCAGTGTGTTAATTTTGTTATTAAAGAATTGAAAAATCGCGGAGTTATTTATCAGGAAAGTATTGAAGCAATTAAGTGAAATTTATGAAACACAATCTTGATAAAATAGAAACTATCAAACTTGCAAATCTTCCAACACCAATTGAAGAAGCAAAAAGATTGGCTGAAAGAATTGGTTTATTAAAATTGTTGATCAAGCGTGATGATCTGACCGGACTTGCAGGCGGCGGAAATAAAGCAAGAAAACTTGAATATGATTTTGCAGAAATTATAAAAAACGGATATGATGTTGTATTGACTGCCGGAGGTGTTCAATCTAATCATGCAAGAATGACTGCTGCTGCAGCACGCAAACTTGGGCTTGATGTAAAACTTGTTCTCGGGGGGCCGGACTTTGAAATCGCGAAAGGAAATTTGCTTCTCGATATTTTGTTCAATGCTGAGATCAGATATCTGGTTGATGATGATGCTAATGAAAGTCTGGAAAGAGAAATGCAAAAATGGTCAGATGAACTTTCAACTAAAGGCAGAAAACCATTTATCATTCCAATTGGAGGAAGCACAGGACTTGGCGCTCTCGGTTATGTTAAAGCAATCGAAGAACTTTCTCATCAAATTAAAGACGATAATGTGCAAATAATTTTAGGCGTTGGTTCGTGCGGAACTTTTGCAGGTGCAATTTTAGGAGCACAACTGTTTTTACCAAGTGCACGAGTAATTGGTATTAGCGTTTCAAGATCGAACGAAGCTATTAAAAAAAGAGCCTTAGAACTGATTGAAGAAAGTGAAGATATCATTAACTATAAAATCAACAAAAGTATTACTGTTGAATGTTATGATAATTACCATATTGAATATGGAATTGCAACCGATGAAGGGAAACAAGCGATTAATCTTGCCGCAAATCTTGAAGGTATTTTGTTGGATCCGATTTATACAGGAAAAGTTATGGCTGCATTGATTGACTTAACGAAAAAGAATATTATTGATAAAAATATTCCTGTTGTGTTTATACATACAGGTGGAATGCCAATTATTTTCTCGTTTGAAAATGAATTGGGCAAAAACATTAATTGCAAAAAAATATATCCTAAATAAAACAAGTTGGATTTTTGTGAGGTTTAGTGATTTAGAGTTTTAGTGGCAGAAAATAAATTTGCCACAAAAGCATCAAAGCACAAAAGATTTATCAAGTAAAATAAAACTTTGAAATGATACGATATTACTTTCTCTTACTCCTAGTTGTTATCACACAAAATTTGTTCTCACAACAACTGAACAATTTTAATAAAGAAGACATATTATCACTGATTACTAAATTCAGTGATAAAGATCCATGGGTGAATGGTGATGCAATTGCTAAACTCGTGGAGATAGGAGAGCCTGCAGTTGATTATCTTATAAAATCTTTGCAGGATCAAAATGAAAATGTTCGTTGGTGCTCAGCTATTGCGTTTGAAAAAATTTCTCCTGCTGGCAAACAATCTATTCCTTATCTCACCAAAGCATTAAAAGATAAAAACTCTAATGTCAGATACTGTTCGGCGCTTGCCCTTGGAAAGTTTGGCAAAGATGCAATTGCGGCTGTCTCTGATTTGCAGAATATGTTATATGATAATGATCATGATGTTCGATGGGCAGCAAACATTTCGCTCTCAAAAATTGATCATTCATTATTGAATGTTATTCCTGATCTTAATAAAAAAATTGAAAAGATTGAGAAACTCACTCCTGAATTGATGAATGAGTTTAATGTTCCCGGTGTATCAATCAGTTTAATTACTGAGAACAAGATTACTTATTCGAAATCTTTTGGTGTCTCTGATGCAAACACTAAATCAACGGTTAACGAAAACACAATGTTTGAAGCTTGTTCAATGAGTAAACCTGTCTTTGCATTAATAGTAATGCATTTAGTTGAAAAAAATATTATTGATTTAGACAAACCACTGTTTAATTACCTTCCGGAAAATTTTGTTAGCGATGATGGGGAGTATTCAAAACTGATTACTGCAAGAATGATTTTGTCTCATACAAGCGGAATGCCTAATTGGAGAAAAGGTGACGAGGAAAGAAATGCTCCACTTCCTTTGTTATTTAAACCCGGGACCAAATTTAATTATTCCGGTGAAGGATTTTATTATTTGCAGCGCGTGATAGAAAAAATCACTAATCAGTCTTTGGAATCTTATGCAAAGCAAAATCTGTTTGATAAACTTGGATTGATATCTACGAGTTTTGTTTGGGAAGAAAAATTTGATAAACAGATTGCAACCGGACATAATGCTAAAGGTGAGTGTAATGAAAGAAAAAAATATCTTCACAGCAATGCTGCTTACACGCTTTATACAACTCCAAATGAATATTCGAAAATCATTTTGGAAATTTTGAAAACAAATAACAACTCATCAAACAATTTTTTATCTGAAGAAACTGTTAGAGAAATGTTAACTCATCAGGTTCGTGTTGATACTCGTGAGGTTACTGATCGTCCGGGAAGAAATTATGGTTTGTTTGCTTTTCGTGGTTTGGGATGGGCAATTGATTCAACTGTAACAGGAGATGTAATTTATCATAGCGGTGCAAATCAAACGGGATTCAGATGTTATTCTCAGTTCAGTCCAAAAGATAAAAGCGGAATAGTAATAATGACTAACGGCGAAAATGGAAGTGAGCTTTGGCAGCGATTGATTAAAGAAATAGGTGATCTATAGTAAAATAATAAACGAATGGAACGCGGATTTAACTGATGCAACTGATTTAAACTGATTAAATCTGTTTTGATCCGTTGAATCTGTTGAATCAGTGTGCTATTGTATTTAAAGGTAAAAAATGAAAATAGAAAAAATTGAATTGCGACATATCAAAATGGAGTTGGTCTCTCCATTTACAACATCAATGGGGACTGAATATGATGAAGAGCATATCATCGTTCGTGTTGATAGTGAAGGTTTAACAGGATGGGGTGAATGCGTTGCTGAGGGAACACCTTTTTATTCTTATGAAACTGTTACTACTGCGTGGCATATTTTGCTGGATTTTCTAATCCCATCAATACTTGGTAAAAATATCTCAAGTGTTAGTGAAGCGATATCATCTTATGAAAAAGTGCGCGGTCATAGAATGGCAAAAGCAGGACTTGAAGCTGCACTTTGGGATCTCTTTGCTAAATCCAAAGGTATTTCTCTTTCTAAGATGTTTGGTGGAAAAAAAGAAAAAATTGATGTTGGTGTTAGCATTGGTATTCAATCATCTGTTCAGGATTTGATAAGAAAGGTTGAAGCATATCTTGTTGAAGGCTATAAAAGAATAAAAATCAAAATAGCTCCGGGTAATGATATACAATTTGTTAAAGCAGTTCGAAAAGAATTTCCGGATATTCTACTCCAGGTTGATGCTAACTCTGCTTATGAATTGAAAGACATAAATTTGTTTAAACAGATGGATGATTATAATTTGTTATTGATTGAGCAGCCGCTAGGTTATGATGATATTTTTGAACATTCCAAACTTCAGCGTGAGCTTGAAACTCCGATTTGTCTTGATGAAAGCATTCACTCGCTTGCTGATACTCGTGCAGCAATTGAACTTGACAGCTGCAGAGTGATAAATATAAAACCCGGTCGTGTTGGCGGATTTAGTGAATCAAAACTTATACACGATTATTGTGCATCTGAAAATATTCCTGTTTGGTGCGGCGGAATGTTGGAAAGCGGAATCGGAAGGGCAGGGAATGTAGCGCTTGCATCTTTACCGAATTTTATTTTGCCCGGAGATATTTCAGCAAGCAAACGATATTACAAAGAAGATATTGTTGAACCTGAATTTGTTTTGAATAAAGATGGAACAATTGATGTCCCGGTAAAACCCGGAATTGGTGTTGAAGTAAATATGAAAATGTTGGATAGGGTTACTGTAAAAAAAATGTAGGGTTGACGCTTGCCTCAACCGCAATAAGTAGAATATTGTAACAGAAATTACAAAAGAAAATAAATCGGAATGGGCAAGACCATTCCCTACAGAGATTTGATTAAGAAGAGTTGTGAGTTTATAATAATTAGTGAATAATAAATGAATATAGAGAATAATAAATATCCTATTAGAAAAAGGACCAGATTAAAAGAATATGACTATTCTAATAATGCCTACTATTTTATAACTATTTGTGTTCTTAATAAAAAAGAAGTATTAGGTTCGGTTGAAAATGATTCAGTTGTTTTGAATAAATATGGAAAAACGGTAGAAGATGTATTACTTAAATTACCTGCTAGATTTAAATCAATTGAAATTGATTATTATGTTATAATGCCGAATCATATTTATTGTGTTCTAATTTTGGATAATGATAACACCGGAAATAGAAAAAGCATTTCGAACATAATTGGAGCCTTTAAATCTATTACGACAATTGAATTACATAAGATGGGCTTTCAAGAATTTAGATGGCAAAAGAGCTTTTACGATCGAATAATTCGAAATGAAAAAGAACTGTTTAATATTCGTCAGTATATTGATCAAAACCCTTTAAGGTGGGAATTAGAAAAAGACAATCCAGAAAATTTGGAAATGTAGGGTTGAGGCTTGCCTCAACCGCAATAAAAGAATGTTGTAGTATTAATTGTAAAAAAAATAAATCGGAATGGGAAAGCCCATTTCCTACAATTGTTTTTAATACAGAAAGAATGAAAAATTATAATGAGGGTGTGTCACACTTCGACGGGCTCAGTGTGACAAAATATTCCATTGTCACGTTGAGCTTGTCGAAACGTGAATGCAAATGAAAAAGAATAAAAATCTAAGATGTAAAAAGTCACAATATGCTGTAATTGTTTGTAGAAAATTACTTTTCTAATTCTTCTGCGATGTTGGTAACAAACAATTCAACTTGCTGCTCATTCCCGAGTAAATCCTGTAAGGTGATTTTACTTAACAAACCATCAAGCATCGTTTGAACTGTTTTCCATAATGATCGGATTGAACAATCAATGGAGTGTGTGCAGATATTTTCAACTCCGGCGTGAAGATCACAAAAAGAAGATTCATAAAGTTTACCGCCAAGCGAAGTTAAAATATCGCCGATAAGAATTTCTTTTGCAGCACGGGTCAGTTTGTAACCACCGGTTTGTCCGCGTGAGCTTTCAACAAATCCTGCAAGACGAAGTGTGCGTAAAATCTTAGCGACATTAGCTTCACTTAAACCTTCAACTTCACTCAGTTCGGGAATAGTCATCCCTTTCTCAGAATCACTTTTCCCGATCCTAAGTAAAAGTCTTAAACCATATTCTTCTTGTGAACTAAATTTCATTTTTATTGTTTGTAATCGTTGCTTTGCTATTCCAATAGAATCAAAGCTTGAAAAAATTATCCTTTAAATAATGGAATTTTGGATCCACATTGTTTAGCATAAAAAATTTCCGATAATTGTTCCGGAGTAACAGATGGACCTTTACCAGAACATTTTTCATTAAATACTCCTTTTACATTATCTGCAATTTCTTCCGCAGTATATCCTTCAATGCTATACCTTGGAAAGAAATGAATCAACTCACCGTTCTTAAACAATGCTATACTTGGTGATGAAGGAGGAAATACTTTTACATGTTCTCTTATCCTGTCAACAGCATCTCTCTCTTGTCCGGCAAAGCTTGTGTAAAGTTTATCTGGAATAATATTATTTTGTAACGCTAGAGAAATACCTGGTCTTGCACTTCCTGCAGCACAACCACAAACGGAATTAATAAAAACTAAAACTGTTTTATCAGCATTACTATTAATAGCATTATCAACATCTTCTGGTGTATATAATTCTTCAAATCCCACCGCAAGTAGTTCGTCTCTCATTGGCTGCACTGCTTCCTGATCATAGATTGGTGGTCTGGAATATGTATTTGACATTTTTGCTCCTTTTTTATTTTATTTTTATTAGTTCAGATAAAAAACTCTTTTATAATTTTATTACATAAATCCTAATTCAACTTTTGCTACTTCAGACATCATGTCTTTATCCCATGGCGGACTCCATACAACATCAACTTTTGCATCTTTTACTTCAGGGATAGTTTTGATTTTTTCCTGGACTTCCGGTGGAAGCGAGCCTGCAACAGGACACATTGGTGATGTTAATGTCATTTTTATATTAACATTATGATCGTCATCTATCGCTATCTCATATATTAAACCCAATTCAAAAATATCAACAGGAATTTCGGGATCGTAGCAGGTTTTTAACATCTGGATTATTTTATCTTCAAGCTCTTGTTTAGTTATTTGGCTCATATTATGAACTCTCTTTAATTTTTATTCGGTTGTTACTTTTTCATCTTTATTATGTAATGCATTCATCATTGTGTGCCAGGCAAGTGATGCGCATTTAACTCTTGCCGGAAATTCTCTGACACCTGCAAACACAGCTAATTTGCCAAGATCTTCGATATCAGGATTATCACCTAGTTTATCGGTTACTAATTCGTGAAATCTTTCAAAAAGTTTTTCAGCTTCTTCAACTGTTTTACCTTTTAATATTGATGTCATTAAAGAAGCCGATGCTTTTGATATTGCACATCCTGAACCTTGAAATGAAATATCTTCAATTATTCCTTCGTCATTGATTGAAAGAAAAATATTAATATTATCACCACACAGCGGATTGTAACCTTCGGCAAAGTTTGTCGGATGTTCAATCAATCTGAAATTTCTTGGTGACTTATTGTGATCAAGAATTACTTCCTGATAAAGCTCTCTTAATTCCTGTTCCATCATCCGAATACCTCAAGGATTTTCTTCAATCCATTTACAAGAATATCAACTTCTTCTTTAGTATTATATAATCCAAACGATGCTCGCGAAGTTGCCGGAACATTAAACCTCTTCATCAAAGGCTGAGTGCAATGATGTCCGGTTCGAATTGCAACTCCCTCAAAATCCAAAAAAGTTCCCACATCATGCGGATGAATATTTTCCAAATGAAAAGATAAAACACTGATCTTTTCTTTCGCGGTTCCGATTATTCTTAAACCTTGCAGATCAGAAACAGCATCAGTAGCATAATGAAGCAATTGATTTTCGTAATGAGCAATATTATCAAGTCCGATTTGCTGAACATATTCAATTGCGGCGCCAAGTCCGATTGCACCTGCAATATCAGGAGTTCCTGCTTCAAACTTATGCGGCAATTCATTATATGTTGTTTCTTCAAATGTTACTTTGGATATCATATCGCCGCCGCCCTGATATGGAGGCATATTTTCTAAATGATTAACCTTTCCGTATAAAATTCCAATTCCTGTAGGTCCGTAAAGTTTATGTCCCGAGAAAGCAAGAAAATCACAATCGAGTTCCTGAACATCTATCTTTAAATGATTGACTGCTTGTGCAGCATCAAGCAGGACAGGAACATTATATGAATGTGCAAGATCGATTATCTTTTTAACCGGATTAACTGTTCCCAATGAATTGGAAGCATAAACAACTGAGACGAATTTGGTCTTTTCATTTATCATCTTTTCATATTCTTCAAAGATGATTTCACCAGCATCATTTATCGGAATCACTTTTAGCTTTGCTTTTTTTTCAGCGCAAAGCATTTGCCATGGAACTATATTGGAATGATGTTCCATTGTAGAAATGATTATTTCATCACCTTCTTTGATGTTCTTTCTTCCGTAAGATGATGCAACAAGATTTATAGATTCTGTTGTTCCTCTTGTAAATATTATTTCATTTTTGCCAAGCGCATTAATGAAATTCTTTACAATTATTCTTGCACTTTCAAATTCTTCGGTAGCTTCCTGACTTAATGCATGAACTCCACGATGAATATTTGCATTGTATTTATTATAGTAATTATTTGTTTTATCAATTACATAAAGAGGTTTTTGTGTAGTTGCAGCATTATCCAGATAAACTAATTGTTTACCGTGAACTTTGGTTTTAAGAATGGGAAAATCATTTCTAATTTTTTCGACATCATAAATTATATTTTTTGTGTTAATAACAGCATCGACCTTGGTATCCATAAAGGACTTTCTATTCATTAAATCGTTTAGTGATTATTTCTTCAAGATAATCTCTTAAAGCAGGAATTTTTATTGTTGTGATTACATCGCTTGCAAAAGCATGAATTAAAATAGCAGTTGCAGATTCTTCTCCGATTCCACGGGACTTGAGATAGAATTTTGCTTCATCGTTAAGTTTACCGATTGTAGCACCGTGAGAACATTTAACATCGTCTGCAAAAATTTCAAGCTGTGGTTTTGTATTCATTACTGCGTCATCAGACAAAAGGATTGTATTATTTTCCTGAAAAGCATTTGTCTTTTGTGCATCGGGCCTGACCATCACTTTTCCGTTAAACACACCTCTTGCCTTATCCTGTAATATTCCTTTGTAATGCTCATAACTGTTGCAATGAGGTTTAGCATGATCAATCATTGTATGTGCATCGAAAAGCTGTTCATTATTAATCATAAATAAACCGTTAAGCATACACTCACCGCCTTCATCATTAAATCGAGCGTTGAAATCGTTGCGGGATATTTCTGCACCAAGTGAAATTAAATGCGAAGCAAAATTACTGCTTCTTTCCTGATCAACTTCCATTCGTGCAATGTGGAAAGCCCTACTGCTTTCTTCCTGAAGTTTTGTGTGATCAACTATTGCATTTTCATCGGTAACTATTTCGGTAACAGCATTTGTAAAGTAAACATCTTCTTTATCAGAAACATAATGTTCTATAATTGATACCTGGGAATTTTTCCCTGCAACAAAAAGATTTCTTGGCTGGGTTAATACTTTTTTATCGTTTGCCTTTGTATAGAAGATAATATGAATCGGATCTTCAACTAATTTGCCATCGGGCACATAAATAAATGCTCCATCTTTAATAAAAGCTGAACTTAATGTTGTAAAGAAAAAGTTCTCATTTTTAGCATAACTACCGAGATGTTTTTTAACAATCGGATTGTTGTTTTTTATTGCTTCAGCAAGACTTTCTACTATAACGCCTTTTGGTATATCAATAAGTTTAGAAAGTTCAGGTGAGTAAGCTCCGTTTACAAAAACTAATAAGCTGTGCTCTAGTTTATCAAATAAAAATTTTGAAATTACTTTTTGAGAAACCTTTTCTTTTTTGTAATCAGGAGAAAAACTGTGATTTAATAACGAAGAAATATCTGTATGTCTCCATTCCTCATCTTTTAAAGTAGGGAGGCTTATTTTCTCGAAATTATTAATTGCACTTTTTCTTAATTGATGAAACTCGGATGTTTTTTCTCCGTTAAGTGATTTTTCAAATTCATCAAATTGTTTGATGTAATACTGGTTTATGTCTTTAATTTCTTTCATTATACATTTTCTGATTTTGTTGTGTCAATGTAAAGGCTAAATGATTAAGCGGTTACAGCCTCTTCTTTACCATTTTTTATCCAATCATAACCTTTTTCTTCTAGCTCTAATGCTAATTCTTTACCGCCTGTTTTTACAATCTTACCTTGATAAAGAACATGAACAAAATCCGGAACGATATAGTTTAACAGCCTTTGATAATGCGTAACCACAATGGTAGCATTATCTTTTCTCTTTAATTTATTTACTCCGTTCGCAACAATTCTAAGAGCATCTATATCCAAACCTGAATCAGTTTCATCAAGAATAGCAAGAGTTGGATTTAACACTGCCATCTGGAAAATTTCGTTTCTCTTTTTCTCACCGCCAGAAAATCCTTCATTAACTGATCTGCTTAAAAACTTTTGATCAAGTTCAACAAGTTTACTTTTTTCTCTTAGTAATGTTAAAAACTCCATTGCATCGAGTTCTTGTTCGCCTCTGTATTTGCGAATTTCATTTATTGCGGTTTTTAAAAGATTTGTGTTGCTTACACCGGGAATTTCCACCGGATATTGGAATGCAAGAAAAACACCTTCTCTTGCTCTGTCTTCGGGCGATAAATCCAAAAGATTTTTTCCGTTATATAAAATTTCTCCTTTAGTAACTTCAAATTCTTCTCTGCCTGCTAATACAGATGCAAGAGTTGATTTGCCGGATCCATTCGGACCCATTATTGCGTGAATCTCTCCGGTATTAACTTTTAAGTTTATTCCTTTTAAAATTTCATTTCCTTCGATTCTGGCGTGAAGATTTTTTATTTCTAACAACATTATAGTTTATCCTTTAATTTTTCTTTCGGGTAATTTTGTGCTTTAGAGATTTAGTGACGGATAAAATTTTTAGCACAAAGCTCTAAAACCCACAAACAATTTATTAATTCAAATACTTATTTTATCCTACACTTCCTTCAAGTGATATACTTAGAAGTTTCTGCGCCTCAACAGCAAACTCCATAGGAAGTTCTTTAAATACTTCTTTACAATATCCATTTACTATTAAACTGATTGCATCTTCAGTAGAAATACCTCTTTGGTTAAGATAAAATATCTGATCCTCACCAATCTTTGAGGTTGTTGCTTCGTGTTCTACCTGTGCAGTTGGATTTTTAATTTCCAGATACGGAAAAGTATGTGCGCCGCATTTATCACCAAGTAAAAGAGAATCACACTGCGAAAAGTTTCTTGAGTTCTCAGCTTTTTTTGTAATCCTAACTAATCCTCGATAACTATTTTGACTTCTGCCTCCGGAAATACCTTTTGATACAATCGTGCTTTTGGTATTCTTTCCAATATGAATCATCTTTGTTCCGGTATCAGCTTGCTGCATATTATTTGTAACAGCAACTGAATAAAATTCACCAATAGAATTATCACCCTGCAATATGCAGCTTGGATATTTCCAGGTAATTGCTGAGCCTGTTTCAACCTGTGTCCAGCTAATTTTAGAATTAACACCGCGGCAGGCACCTCGTTTTGTAACAAAATTATAAATGCCGCCTTTACCATCTTTATCACCGGGATACCAGTTCTGAACGGTTGAATATTTGATCGTTGCATTATCAAGTGCAACCAGCTCAACAACTGCGGCGTGTAGTTGATTTTCATCTCTCATTGGTGCGGTGCAGCCTTCCAGATAACTTACATAAGCTCCTTCATCTGCAATAATTAATGTTCTTTCAAACTGTCCGGTATTAGCTGCATTAATTCTGAAGTAGGTTGATAACTCCATTGGGCATCTTACACCTTTTGGAACATAAGCAAATGAACCGTCGCTGAATACTGCGGAGTTTAAAGCAGCATAATAATTATCAGTTATTGGAACTACACTATTTAAATATTTTTGTATCAGATCAGGATGCTCTCTGATTGCTTCTGACATTGAGCAGAAAATAATTCCTAATTCATTAAGTTTTTCTTTAAATGTTGTAGCAACAGAAACAGAATCAAACACAGCATCCACTGCAACTCCGGCTAATGCTTTTTGTTCTTCTAATGATATTCCTAATTTTTTATAAGTATCAAGTAATTCGGGATCAACTTCATCAAGACTGTTATATTTTGGCTGATTTTTGGGAGCCGAATAATAAGAGATATCCTGATAATCAACTGGCGGAAAAGTTACATTTGACCATTTTGGTTCTTCCATCGTAAGCCAGTGCCGATATGCTTTTAATCTTCTCTCAGTCATCCATTCAGGTTCACCTTTTTTTGCAGAAAGCTGACGGATTGTGTCTTCGTTTAAGCCTTTTGGCAGACTGTCGGTTTCAATATCTGTTACAAAGCCAAATTTATACTCTTTATTTGCTAATTCTTCAATTTTTTGAGTTTCTGTGGTGCTCATTTATTCTCCATTAGTGCAAAATATTTAATAATTGCAGAGTAAACCTATTTAATCTGTACAAAAAAGTCAAGATTGATATTTCCAGTGTGATAATGAATAAAGATCGCAAAATAATTTTCTTCAGTCAGAAGTAATGGAAAAAAAATTTTTACAAAACCACTTTATAAAATTTGTAAAATTGAAATAGTAAACTAAGAGGTCTCTTTTTTGTGAACTTTGTACCCCCGAGAGGAATCCTCCGAAGGAGTCTCTTCGGGAGAACTTCCGACCAAAAGTTTAGGAAACTTCTGCTCTATCCGGAATTAAATTTTCTGTACCCCCGAGAGGAATCCTCCGAAGGAGTCTCTTCGGGAGAACCTCCGACCAAAAGTTTAGGAAACTTCTGCTCTATCCGGAATTAAATTTTCTGTACCCCCGAGAGGAATCGAACCTCCGACCAAAAGTTTAGGAAACTTCTGCTCTATCCACTGAGCTACGGGGGTAAATCAATGAGTATAAAAGATGAATAATGTATAATTCTTATTACAAATGTAAATAATTTTAACGTTTTAATAAATAAAATGAAATGTAAGCTAAAAATTTAATTAAGTTGAAATCTTCAAATCTTTTAGCTCTTTTACCGGCTGGTAAACTACTCCTTCAAATTCCTCAAAATGTTTTTTACCGCATTTAATCTTATAATTTTCATGAGAATATCTTTGTTTTGGATCGAGTGAGTATTTAGTCTCTGCAACAAAATAAATTTTCTTGTCGTACTTAAAAATCAACGCCCAATCAGGATTGTAGGTACCAATCGGTGTGTTTATTACAAACCAGTTTGGAAGCTTTATATAAAACTCAACCCTTTCATTTGTTTCACACTGCTCAGCAAATTTCTTTTCCACTTCTGAATCAAAGGGTATATAATTATAAAGTGTTTTATCTTCATTCTTAACTTTGTATAAATAATCTTTATAGCCATCCAGTTCTTTTTCTGCAAACAATTCCATTGAGTAATATTGAGTTTCACCTATCTTTTCGTACTTAATTCCTTCAACCATCAATTCATTTAATACGTCTTTTATTTGTTTTACAGTCATATCGAGAAATAGTTGAGGATTCTTTAATACATCATTTATTCTTTCTGATTCGCAAAGTATTTTTATTATAGTTGATCTTGTCAAATCAGTTCGGCTTTGTATATAACCTGCTATATCAGGTATTTCAGTTCTGTAATCTTCAATTTTATGAACACCGAAATTTATCTGGTATCCTTCTACTCCTTCTCGAACAAGATTAACACCCGTTTTCATTGTCCGAATCAAAGGTTGAGTTACTTCGGGCATTCCCTTTATTGCTTTTGCTGCAGCTCTAATTAACTCGTTAGTTGAATAATCAACTTTGTATTTTGTTTTATGTTTTATTTTATCCCATAATTCAAGAAATCTTGGATCAGCTTCAAATGCTTTTCTTAATTTAACCGGGACTCTTTTTCTCTTATCTCTAATTCTACCTGTAAACTCAACTCCGCAATCTTCTTCAATTTCTTGCTGCAGCTTGTTTGCAAATTCTTCATAGCTTTCGTTTGCAATAACTGTTAAACGGTTTATATTTTTATCTAAAACACGATATCCATTTTCATTTACACAAAGCCTTAGACCTCTGCCAATTTCCTGGCGTTTTTTCATTTCAGAAGTTGTTTCATTCAAAGTACATATCTGAAAAACATTTGTATTGTCCCAGCCTTCTCTTAATGCTGAGTGACTGAAAATAAACCGAAGAGGTTCTTCAGGATTTAATAATCTTTCTTTATCTCTCATTATTAATTGATAAGTACTATCATCATCTTTTGATTCACCTGTCTTTGAATCTTTAAAATTACCTTTGTTGTCCTGAGCGAAATATCCATTATGGACTTTTTCTTTATCATAATTTATAACGTCAGAGAATTTTGTTTTTAGCTTCTCAAATGATTCCTCAAACCACAATGCAAATTTTCCTTTAGCTGGATTACCGTTTTCATCATAACTTCTGTAATTCGCAACCCTGTCTATAAAGAAAAGTGAAAGCACTTTTATTCTTTTTTCCTTTAGCTGTTTTTCCTTAATGAAATGTTCTTCGACGGCTTTCTGTATCTGAACTTTCATTATCTCGTCTTTGAAATCACCGGTTGTTTCACCTATATGAATTATTTTTCCATTCGATAACTCTATGAACTTTTCTTCAAAATTTGCAGCTATTACAAGCAAATCTTTGTATTGTTCTCTGTTACCTGATAATTTGTAAAGATCATAATTCCTGGCATCAACTTTAACAGATTTTCTCTTTACTCCGCTATCAGAGTTAACATCAATTTTTACTTTGGCTGTAATTTTTGTCTTGGCAGAAGTGATATTTTCAAGTTGAATGAATGCATCATTAAAATCATTTTCTGAATAAACAGAATCAACTTCAATTTGTTTTACAAGCCCGAGATCGTAAGCTTTAACAGGATCAAGTTTGTAGATTAGATTATAACGATATTTATGAGTAGCTGAATATCTTAAAACAAAAAGAGGATTAAGGTTTGCAATTCCTTTTTTACGGATGTCCGTTTCCATATTTTGTGGTTCGTCGAGAATTACTATAGGTTTTGTTGCCTGAATATATTCAATCGGTCTTTTCCCTTGTGTTGAATCCCGTTCCAGATTAATAATATTTGTATCCTTTGCAAATGAATCAATATTAATTATCATTATCTGGATAGCATTACTTGTAGCAAAATTTTTAAGCTGAGGCAGACGTCTGCTGTCATAAACGAAATAATTTACAGGCACACGGTTATATAAATTTTGCAGATGTTCTTCCGTTATTTGCAAACTCTTTAGCACTCCTTCGCGGATCGCAATGCTTGGAACAACAATAACAAATTTTGTAAAACCATACAGCTTGTTTAACTCATAAATTGTCCGAAGGTAAACGTAGGTTTTTCCTGTTCCTGTTTCCATCTCAACTGTAAAGTTAGGGAAAGTAGTTTCAACAAATTGTTCTTCACCGTTAATTTCTCTGTAAGAAAATTTTTCTAATTTGTCTGAGTATGATAACTCATTTTCCAATTGAACTTGTTGAAGATTTTTAAGAAGATCGGTTTTTGTAATTGAGATTCTGTTACCAAAACCGAGTTCAGTAAGATCCAAAGTTCCATTTCCTGACAGTTCAAATTCACCTTTACTAAGCGGTTGTCCTTCAAAAAGTCTTGTTACAGAACTTATTGCATCTAGCTGGTATTGCTGTTTGGAGTTAAAATGTAGTTTCATCAAACTAATTGTAGTTGAAATATTGAGTTAGTCTCTCTCTTGCTACATCAATGTGATATGTTTTGAACATTTTCTTTTTGCGGTCAGTCCAGTTCTTAATTTCTGAAAGCGCGTCTTCGGCTGCGAGGATTGATTTTTTCTGTAGGAATATATAATCTATAGTACCTAATAATTCGAGTCCAAACGGTGTTTCAAAATCCCTTATTAAAGCTAAAACACTGTTTACTCTTTCTTTCTGTTCATCAGTCAGATTCTTTTCAAAGTAATCTTCAACCTCACTGATTTTTGAAGAATTAATTCTAAGTGGTATTGACGGTTTTGAATCATCCAATGATTTATAAAAAATATAATCATTTCGTAATGCTTTTAACACAGGTTTCAGATTATATGCAAAGGGTCCGTAAAATCCCTTTTCAAATCTAAGTTGTAATGGTTCCCCAAGTCTTTGTAAAAAATATGTAATCTTTTGTACAACAAGAAAGTTGATTTCATAGCCCATTACAAGGTATTTATTCATTATATACAACATCATGGCGCGGGCAGGTGTTAAGTGCGAACTGGTTTTAACTGTTGAAGGTTTTTCTTCGAACTGTTCTGATGGTTCAATTATAATTATTTCCATATTTTCTTTGAACTCATCCATAACTTCTACAATCATTTGTTTAACACAGTGCCAGTCTAGTTTGCCGCTGCCGCTTCCAAGAGGAGGAATAGCAATTGAAGCAACTTTATGTTCTCTTAACCATTCGGCTAATGATTTCAAACCCGCTTCAATCCACTTATACTGTGATGGAAAGCGCCAATGATTTTTTGTCGGGAAGTTAATAATATACTTAGGGAAAAATTCGTTTGTCTCAGTAACAAATATTTTTCCTATATCGATATTTCCTTCTTCACAAGCTCTTTTATAAAGCTTATAATTTTCAGGAAAGGTTTCTTTAAATGCCAGAGCAACTCCTTTACCCATTATTCCTTTTAAGTTTACGGAATTTACAAGAGCTTCTGCTTTTACACTTAAAATATTTTTCTTTTCAAAAGTGATCATTTAATAGTACCAGGAATTTTCAATAGTTACCGGAATATTAAGATTATTTCTATGAAGTATATCCTTAATATAATCATTCGATTCTTGATTGTAAACTGCAATGCCGGTTACTGCTGCAAAAGGCATCTCATTGAACACAAGACATTCAGCTTCCTTTCTTCTTTTACGGTCTGGATCTGATTCTGTGTTATTCCAGGTTCTTGCATTTATTGTTTTCCAGTCAAGTTGGTTAAGGTATTGTACATCATTAAAGAATTGAGTATAGGCTGCAAATGAATGACCGTCAGTAAAAATAAAATGACAGTTCAGTTCTACTAATTTTTCTATTGAGCTTATTAAATAAATTATTTCACTCTGAAGTCTCTTCTCGACATCATAACCATTTTTAATGCAATACAGCATGGGAGAACGTACACCAAAATAAAATGAAATATAATCTCTCATCACTCCAAAAGGCGATATAATTATTTGTTTTGATCCTCTTTGTCTTATTAATTCTGTTTCCCCGATGGAAATATAGTCTGGATTAGCACCAAGGTTTGGTGCGGATAGTTTATTTTCTTTAATTAATATCTGAAGGTTATCACGGTGTATAATTCTATAAATATAAACGGGCATAACATTATTTGTTCTTCATATCACTTATCTGGTTTGCTGTCTTGAGTCAAAGTGGAGTTTCATATTGTAGGTCTTTTAAGCACAAGACGAAACTGATTATTATCAATCTCATTCAAAAAATCAATGTTGGAATATTTAGAGATAGCACGAATTACTCCCGTTCCCATACCACGATAAGGTAATAAATTATTCTTAGTTATAAATGAAGTTAAGATTGGATTACGAATATTTGAAATACCGCTTTTAATATTCTCTACAGTTAAATTATTAGGTAAAATACCTGGGCTATTTATTTCAACTCTATTGTCAAATATAAACAGGCGGATTGGTGCACTGATAAAGTAATCTCTATGCATTAATGCATTAGCAACCAACTCTTCAAAAACTTCCTCTGGTATCTCTAAAACACCTTGGATATTAAACGATTCTGACTTTTGAACTTTTCTTAAGTTTCGCTTAATAAATGACATTGCTAATGCGAATTGATTTTGGACTCTGCCAGAAATATCCTCACTATCACGATATTTTGTTCCAGCAATATCATTCCCATAGTAAGAAACAGCTTTGATAATAAATTGAGGTTTAAATTTTTGAGGATTTTTTGCAAACACAAGTAAGCCTGCTAAGTTCAATTCTTGATCTTTAGCAATACCTATATTTTCTAAAAACTGAATTAAAGGTATTTCTAACTTTTCAATTTCTTGTGAATATACTGCCTTACAAAATTCTTTGAATAAATTTAGATCGAGTTCATCTATTGTTGCTGAACGCACTGGGACTTCATCAGCGTGGAAAATATCAGAACTTTGAAATAATCTTCTTAATTCTTCTTTTGATGTAACCTTTCTTTTATCAGAACCACTTTTTACCCAGACAGCGCCATCATTATCTAAATATGGCTTGTCTAATCCTTCCTCAATTTTAACAACGATTATCTTATTGTTACCAATTTGTAAATTCTCGGTTATCGGATTTATTGGATTTTTTATATTGTTCGTTGCTGTATTAGAAATAAGTAAATTGATTCTTCTAATATCATCATCTGACAAGCCGATAATATTATTGTTTTTGTCAACACCAATTAGGATAAAACCGCCATTAGTGTTTGCGAATGCAACCATCTCGCTTGCTAAAGATGTTGCATTTGTAACATCAACTTTAAATTGATGCTTGCTATCTTCACCTCTGGAAATAATTTCTAAAATTTCAAATTCATTCATTTTAATCTCTCCAAATTTCATAAATCATATTTCTTTTATTAAAAGCTTCTTCGCCACCTTCCATAATATTTACTATCTCTTTTTGAATTAGTTTGCAATCGATACTACCCGAAGATGTTTCTAATTTATCGTTTGAATATTTACAACTAATTGTTTGTTCGCAATCACCTAATACTGGAATATTAGGATTATGTGTTGCAAAAATAAATTGTGTTTTCCCTTTTAACCGGTTTATTTCTCTAATTACATCACTATAAATAGTTTGATTATCCAAATCATCTTCTGGTTGATCAATAATGACAACATCATTATCCTCCTTAGTTAGAATAAATAGTATTAGAGCCGAGGCTCTTTGTCCCAATGATAGTCTATTTAGTTCGATTCCTTTATACAATAAAGTATATCTATCGGGTGTACGGAAAGTCAATAAAGTTTCTTGTAATTCGATAAATCTGTTTCTAAAATTAGTTAGCTGCTCACCACCTCCTAGAAAATTTGATAGATCACTGTTGTTATTAAAAAGATCTTTGAATATTTGTAGTGTATCTGAATATGTATCTATGATCTTTTTAATATTCGTTTTCTGAATTCTGGTACCCTTTAAATTATCTTCTAAAAACCTGAAATAACTTTCTTTATCCTGCTTATATTCAATACTTATTTTAACCGCAAGCCCTTTATTATTTAATTCATTCGTAGCTTCAACAAGATTAATAAACTCCACATGATAAAGCTTTTCTAAATTATTTAAAGACTCTACAAGTTTTTTCTCAAGTAGAGTAAATTTATCTGCACGTTTACTTAATTCATCTAATTTAACATTTAACACATTTAAACGAGAATGCAATTTCACAAAATCATCAGGATTGATTTGAGCAATATTTATAGATCTTTTAATCAGAGCAAATTCATCCTTCAGTCTGGAGTAAATATCCTGAAATTCACTCTTATAATTATCTAACTGCTTTATATTTAATTTAATCTTTGTAAGTACATTAAGGATGTTTATAATTGACTGACTTACATCTGCTCCTACTATATTTATCTTATCAAATATCTGCTTGTTTTCCTCACTATTATATTTCAATAACTTAACAAAGTTATCATTATAATCTTTCAATTGTGAATCAAGATCAGAAGTCATGGTTTTCAAAAAAGATGAAATTTGGTTTATTATACTTTCATCTTTTTCAAAGTTCAATTGTTTTTTAAGTTTATCTTGGATATTGTATTCAGAGTATTTTTTTAATCGTTCTTCAACACCAGTTTTTTCTTCTATAATTTCATTCTTCTTGTCTAAGTCTTTTCTTAAGTCTTTAATTTCTCGTACTATTTTTATTATTTCTTGTTTCTGAATATTTATCTTTTCGCGTACATCTGTGACTTTGTGGCCAAAGAATTTATTAATTAAATCTGCTCCAAACCCTTCTTCTCCAATTTCACTCAAATCTTTTTGACCAAAGTAAAGAATGTTCAAGAGATTTTCATTTATTTTTAAATATGGAATTAATGTATCGTCACGATAAACATTCGGCTTCTCATTATAGACACGCTGTACTTTATAGAATTTATCGTGTTTATCTCTTATAACTATTTCAAGCATACCACCACTGCGCATAAGATTGTAAACTATGTCGCTTTTGTAATCTGTATCTTTAGCTTTCGCACCAAAAGATATATCTAAACCGTAACGTATGGTCTCAAGTATTGTTGATTTACCACTCCCGCGAATACCAATTAGATTGTTCATATTATTGTTAAAATAGAGCACCTCATTATTGAGTAATCCTCCGGTAAATGAGATTGATTGTATATAACCATTTTTAATTGGTAAAATACTTTCATTGATACGTTTTGATGTAGGTAAGAGCGCATATTTAACCGCATCAAAATTGAAATCACCCAGTTTAATATAAGTTACTTTTTCCAAGTTACCTTGAATATGTTTTTTACCAACTTCATCTAAACTCTTACAATCTGAACCCTCTACAAATGAAGGAAGTTTGTTGTTAAGCCAAGTGTTAAGTTTCTTTATATAATCTCCTGTTCGAACCTTCTGAAAACCCAAAACAAAATTTCTGAATAATTCATTACTCTCAAGTTCCATCATTCTGCTACCACCCAATTCCTTAACAAAACCTTTAGGGTCCTCAATATGTGCCATTATTACAAATGAATCTCTACCATCGTTCTTATGTTCATCTAACTTTTTAAGAAGTTCAATTAAACTGTACTTACACATTGAATTCTCGTTTTCAAAATTAGAAATCCCTTCAAAAGCTGAAATTAAAAAAGCATTTATATAATTTGTTCCATCTTTATACCATTTTTCATAATTAAATACTATCAAACAATGTAGCCCATTTTGTCCTTCTTTAACGGATAATTCAACACCAGGTAATAAAAATATTTCTTCTTTCTTTCCTTTAGAATATAAGTCTTTAAACTCATCAAGATTAAATTTATTGTGATTTGTAATTACCCCCACACCTATTTTATTATCTTTTAAACGTTGAATATACTTTTGAGTAAACTCGTTAGGATTACCATCATATTTAAATTCATTGTCTGACTTAGTATGCAAATGAAAATCTGCACGTAACCATGTGCTTCCATTTTTGAATACTTCGTAATTATTCATATTTAACTCATTTAAATTGTTATTAATTCCACTCCTGCATCCTTCATCTGCAGGGCGGTGTTTGTTTTTAACTGATCATTTCCTGCAAATAAATTATCCAGAATAATGCAGGTCTGCGGATTTACTTTTAATATTGCATCAATTATTGTCTGATCAATTCTACTAAGTACAACAGCAAGCTTATCTGCAACTAAATAAAAACCTTCTTTTTGTTCTCCCATAGGGACAAGAATCTTATCCGATAGTGTGTAGCCTGATTTTAATATTAACTCATACAACATATTTATTTCCTGTGCTTCAGGTTTTAGCTGGGTGTCAAAGAGGTTAACCATTTTATTCAGGTCATCTTCAGATTCGATAATATCGCTGCGCCAGTGTTTGAAATTTGATGAAGATAATTTAAATACTTTGAAACCCTGTGTGTAACCAGCCTGTCCATTTTCTAAAGATTTTTTCAACTTCTCATCAATCTCATTATCATCATTTAACTCAAGTTCAGTTTGATGATTTTCTTCCGTGCCACCCTCTCCTTTGGAGAGGGACGGGGTGAGGCTTTTTATTACTCTGCGGATTCTTTCTTTACAAATATCCGCTATTGTTTTATATCCAGCTTTAAAAGCTTCACTATCTTCTGCTGTTTTTTCCGGAAGCTGAACAAGAATGAATTTTCTGTTTCCTCCATCTTCTTTATTTAACTCTAATACTGCCTGTGCTGTTGTACCTGAACCGGCGAAGAAGTCAAAAACTAAGTCTTCTTTTTCACAAACTACATCTATCAAAAACTTTATCAATTGATATGGTTTAGGAAAGTCCATTATTTTTTTGCCTAATAATTTGATTATTTCATCGGTACCAGTTTTTGTGTTTCCAACTTCTTCCGGCAAGACAGTTTTCGGATGAATTGTTCCTCTTTCTTTTTCATACCATAGAATTCCCTGTGAATTAAAATAAAATTTCAAAACCTTTTGTCCTTTTGAATCGTAAGTCTCTTCACCATTTAACCATGATATAATCTGGTTTCTCATTGCCCACCCAGCACCAATTGTTACTGGTTCTTTTAGCTTTCCATTTTCAAAAATCATCTTACCAGACTTTATAAATTCCTTTTCTGATCCACCTAATTCTATTTCAAACTCAGCATTTTCTCCTTCAAACTCCATCCCAGCAGGAAATGTTATGTCACTTTCAGGATTATCTTTGGAAATTTTTTTTAACGCACCGTGTCTTATGCTTCCACCGTTACTATCACTAAAATATTTTAAGCCATCTTTTGATTTAGCAAATGAAAGTATGTATTCGTGGGATCCGGTGAAATGACCCGCTTGAGAACCACTCCTTAAATTCCAAACAAGTTGTGCCAAGAAATTCTCCTCCCCAAAAATTTCATTCATAATCATTCTTAAGTTATGCACTTCATTATCATCAATTGAAACAAAGATAACACCGTCATCTCTCAATAAATTTCTTGCAATATAAAGACGAGGATACATCATCGAGAGCCAGTTGCTGTGATAGTGTCCGCTTTCTTTGCTGTTCTTTCTGAAAAATCCTTCTTTCAACAAATAACCATCTTCACTTTTCTCTCCAATGCGCTTAAGGTATTCTTCTTTGCTTTCAGAAAATTTATCCGGATAAATAAAGCTGTCGTTTCCTGTGTTATAAGGAGGGTCAATGTATATCATCTTTATTTTACCAAAGTAGGATTTCTGCAGGACTTTAAGGACTTCGAGATTTTCGCCTTCGATAAAAATATTAGCCCCCTCTTTATCTCCCCCAAAGGGGGAGAAATTCTCAGGATAAGATTCTTCAGGAACAGGTTTTAATGTTGCAGAGGTTCTTTGCTGCAACACTCTGAACACATCAGATTTACCAGCCCAGTTCAGGTTGTAACGTTCATTCTCAAAATTGATATCTTCACCAAGAGAAGCTTTAAGCTTTTCCCAGTCAATTTTTTCATCAGTAAAAGCTTCAGGAATAATTCCTTTAAGCTTATTCAGTTTATCAGAAAGAATGTCGAGTGATTTGCCATCCATCTAAGAATTAAAACATTTGTTAAAGAAACACTGTATAAATTAACAAAGAGAGCTGAAATATGTTACTAAAAACCGGATTTTAATTTTGAAAATTACAATCTATTCTGTTTAATCATATCATAAACAGACTCCAGTTTGTAAGTTGGTTCAATTTCAAGATTACCGTTCAGGTACAATCTTACTCCGGTAGAAACAAGTGCCGTATCAACTCCGAGTTTATTTCCCATCAAAATATCAGTTTCAAGTCTGTCACCCAGCAGAAGAGTATTTTCCAGATTATTATTCAAAGTATTTTTTATCTCCTGCATCATAAATTCAGAGGGTTTGCCAAAATGGAGTTCAAGTTTTTTATGAGTTCTTTTTTCAAGTGCGGAAATAGTTGAACCCGCATCAAGAACTTCACCGCCTTCAACCGGACAGGTATCATCAATGTTTGCTGCAAAAAATCTTGCACCGTTTTCTAATGCGTTTGCTGCTATTTCAAGTTTTTCATAATTAAGAGTGCGATCAAGAGTAACAATTAAGATATCCACTTCTTCAGGTTTGTTTGAAAAAGTCATACCAGCATTAATCAATTCATTTATAAATACTGTTTCTCCGATTGCAAAGAATTTTTTTGAGGGGAAATTCTTTACAAGATATTTTTTTAGTACCAATGTTGAATTGATAATTTCATCTTCATCAATATTTAGTCCGTGATTTTTCAGAAATTGAAAATACTCATCAATTGTTCCGGTTGTTTTATTTGATATGAATAAAACTTTCTTTCCGAGTTGTTTAAGTTTATTTATTGTTTTATCTGCACCCGGAATTATATCATTTCCTCGATAAATTGTTCCGTCAAGATCAAAGATGAAAGTATTGTATTTATCTATCATTGTTTACGCTTGAAATTTCTGAAAAAATAAATCAGTAATCATTTTATAATCCAAGCTCTCTTTTCATTAATTCCAATGACTGAATTATTGAATGAGGTTTATAACCAAGTTCGCTCTGTGCTTTAATAGTAATAAGTCCTGATTTAAGTGGTCTGCGTGCCGGCTGATTAAGTTCTTCTGTTTTAATTTTCTTTATAAGGGATTTATCCAGATTAAAAAAATCAGCTATCATCATTGTAAAATCATATCGCGATAAAACTTCACTTCCGCCGATATTATAAATCCCTTCTTTACGAAGCTCAACAATTTTATTTATTGCCTGCACTAAATCATCAATAAAAGTCGGATTATTAAATTGATCATCAACAATTCTGATTTCTTTTTTCGCTCTGACGGATTCAACCACCCATTTTACAAAATCAGATCTGCTGTATTTTGCAGTTCCGTATAAAACATTAGTTCTGATTATGGTGTTTTTTGTTCCGCTTATTTTTAAAACGTTCTCACTTGCTAATTTAGTTCTGCCATAATATCCGATTGGATTCGGAGTATCATTTTCGGTGTAAGGTCCGTTTTTTCCATCAAAAATATAATCAGAAGAAATATGAACAATATGAGAATCAAGAACTCTTGCAGCTTCGCTTATATACTCAACACCTTTAACATTTATTTTCCAGGCAGTTTCTCTGTCAGTTTCGGATTTATCAACATTTGTGTAAGCTGCTACATTGATGATAAAATCAGGACAAAAATCATATATAATTTTTTTCAGCTCATTTCTGTTGCTGATATCCGCCTGAATATAATTCTGGTTTTTAAATACAAAATCATCCTCAACTGATGATGCCAGCAATTCAATATCATTTAGCCTGGAATAAAACTCAAACAATCTTTGTCCGAGCATTCCGTTAGCACCTGTTATAATTATTCTACGTTTTATGAAATCCATTAAGATCATTGATATTTAAAACTTGCCAGCAACAAATAACTCCGAATTATATATCGCCTGCTGTAAAGAAAGGCGAACATCGTGGTTTCTAATATAGTTATAAAAGAAAGCTGACCCAAAAACATCACCGCATCCCACTGATTGCACTTGTTCAAACTTCTTTGCGGCAATAAAAAACGATGCAACTTCTTTATTATTTAAATAATAAACCTTTGCTCCATAGCTGCCTTTAGTAACGCATAAAACTTTAACTCCAAGTTCCAGTAATTTAGTTGCAATTTTTATTTCAGAATATGATGGAAACAAAGTGAATATTTCTTTTTGATTGGTTTGAACTATATCCAAACACTCAGCCCAATTTTCAAACTCCGGAATCACTCTGAAATTTCTTAATTGGTTTTCGTCAAGTCCTCTCGAAAAAGTATGAACATCCATAAATATTAATCCGGAATAATTTGCGCGGATTTTTTTTAACTGATCAAGAGTAATATCAAATCCGGTTATCATATTTATCATAATACCATCAAAGCTTTTATAATCGGATATAGCAATATCTAACGACTGATTCAGATTTTCATATTTTTCAATTCTTTCTTTACCGGGTAGATGTTTTAGGTTTACCCTTGAGATCTTATCAATTTTTTTTAATGATGAAATGTTTACTTTATCAAATTCTGATTTAAAATGATGGTATGTTTCATCATCATAAGCCGAGCATAAAAAGATTTCATCTTCTACGGATTTGATTTTGTTTAAGGCGGATATTGTATAGAAAATTCCGCCAGGACTTTGTTTTATTCCAAAATCATCTTCAATAGTATCAAATACTGAATGTCCTATGACCAGCAACTTCATTATTTTATCCATTAACTGAAGCAAAATTACCACTGATTTTAGTCAATCTAAATCACAATAAAAAAACAAACATCAGTATTTATTCAATATTCATTAAAAATCCTATATATTTGAACCCAATAAATTGAAATATAGAAATGAAGATCGGAATTACCTGTTATCCCACATACGGCGGCAGCGGTGTTATCGCCACAGAACTTGGTAAAGAACTTGCGATACGAGGGCATGAAGTCCATTTTATCAGTTATGCTCTTCCTTTCCGGTTAACAAAATATATTGAAAACATTTTTTTTCATGAAGTTGATACAACCAGCTATCCCTTATTTGAATTTCCGTTTTATGCTCTTTCACTTGCAAGTAAGATGTGCGAAGTAGCTGAATTTGAAAAACTTGATCTTCTACACGTTCATTATGCAATTCCTCATGCGATCTCTGCTTATTTGGCAAAACAAATTGTTAAAAATAAAAAGCTAAAAGTTACAACCACATTACATGGAACAGATATAACCTTGGTTGGATTAGAACCTTCATTTTTACCATTGGTTAAATTTAGTATTGAGCAAAGTGACGGTGTAACTGCTGTATCTCGTTTTCTTAAAGAAAAGACACTGACAAATTATTATATCGAAAAAGAAATAGATATAATTCCAAATTTTGTTGATACTGAAATATTTAAAAAAGTATCTATCGATAATTGTTCGTTCAGAAAAAGCATTTCACCAAAAGGCGAAAAAATATTAGTCCATACTTCTAACTTCAGAGTTGTTAAGCGGGTAAATGATGTTATAAAAATTTTTAATTTAGTACAAAAAGAAATTCCCTCTAAATTACTTTTAGTTGGTGATGGACCAGAGAGATTTGAATGTGAAAGACTTGTAAGAGAATTAAATCTTGCAGATAATGTTAAATTTCTTGGTAAGCAGGATGGTTTGGTTGAAATACTAAGTTCATCAGATTTATTTTTGATACCATCACAATCAGAAAGTTTTGGTTTGGCTGCTCTGGAAGCAATGGCTTGTGGTTTACCGGTAATCAGTTCCAGCGTTGGCGGTTTACCTGAACTTGTGAAACATAATGAATGTGGATTTATCTCCGAGATTGGAGATATTGATCGAATGGCAAAATACAGCCTTGATCTTCTGACAAATGAAAAGAAATATGAAGTGTTCTCGCAGAATGCACGAAACAGAGCTGTAACTAAATTTGATAAATCAATTATAGTTCCGATGTATGAGGAACATTATAAAAAAATTTTAAGTACATAAAATGATTATCTATTGTGCCGGTCCAATAAAAGGCAATACGGAATTTAAAGACAACTATTCTAAAGTTGTTGAGGTTGTTGAATCACTCGGGCATACTGCTCTTTCTGAAATGAGCAAAAAGTTTCATTCATCTATACCGCTTAGTCCGAAGCAGGTTTATGCCAGGGATATGAAATGGCTTGAAGGAAGCAAATTAATGATTGCAGAAATATCCGGTCCCAGTCTCGGTGTCGGATTTGAAATTGCATATGCACTCTTTGTAAAAAAAATAAATGTGCTTGCTCTCTACAGTTCCGATGCTCCTAATTTATCTTCGATGATTACTGGTTGTAATAATCCAAAGCTTTCTATATCGAAGTACACAAATGCTGATGATTTAACCAAGATAATTAATGATTTTATAGTTAAGTACGGCAGTAATTGAGCGAAAAAGAATTTATAGATAAGACTATTGCTAAAATTCAATCTTCCGGACTTAAAAAATTTCCATCTGATTTTTATGATCCTGCTCATCTTTTAAAAATTTCTATCCCGGCTAAAACATTAATGTTAGGAAAAGAATTTTTTGGTACTTACGAAATAATTACCACTGATGGTACATCAGTCTATCAGGCGGATACACTGAATGAAGCGAGATTTTTTATTTACAGTTCAGCAAACAGAAATGGTATTACTTATTTACCAGAAGATAAAACAATAATTAATCAGATTATTGAAGAATATCATTATTATCTTGATAATTTGATTGCGTTGTTAATATCGGAATACAAAAAAGCATTTCCTGAAGGTAAGGATCTCTTATCGGTTTCAAATAAGATTTTTCAGAAATTGAATATTATCAGATACTAATGGCTACAGAAGTTTCAAACAAGATATATAATTATTTTTCCGTTCTTTACGGCAGAGAAGCAGCCGATAAATATTTAGCTTTTATCGAAAAAGACCCTGCGCAATATATTAGAGTGAATACTTCAAGAATCAGCAATGAAGAACTTGTAAACCTCATTTCCGAAAAATATCAGATAAAGACTGAAAAAGTTGAAAATTTTAATAACGTTTTAAAAATAATAGATGGTCAGGATAGAATAGGGAAAACAATTGAGCACGTACTTGGATTTTATTACATCCAGTCTTTGTCATCAATGCTGCCGCCGTTAGTGCTGAATCCGGATAGCAATGATGTTGTTATGGATCTTTGCGGTGCACCAGGTTCCAAATCAACACAACTAGCCGAACTTATGGGAAACAAAGGAACATTAATAATAAATGAAGTTGATAACAAAAGAATTAAATCTCTGATCTTTAATCTTGAAAGAATGAATGTAGTTAATTCATCTGTTATTCATTCTAAAGGCGAAGTGTTAAGTAAGGTTTATAGTGAGCATTTTACTAAAGTTCTTGTTGATGCGCCTTGCAGCGGTTTGGGAATAATCCAAAAGAAAGGGGAGGTTAGTAATTGGTGGTCATTGGAACACGTTCAAAGACTACAGCAGCTTCAGATTAGGCTGCTTGTTTCCGCAATTAAAATGGCAAAAGTCGGTGCTGAGATCGTTTATTCGACCTGCACTTTATCGGTTGAAGAAAACGAAATAGTTATTGATAAAATTCTTGAAAAATATCCTGTTAAACTTGAACAAGTAAAACTTCCGATTCCATCACGATCGGCATTTACTGAATATAATGGAGTAAAATTAAATCCCGAGTTGAAAAAAGCTATCAGAGTGCTGCCCTGGGAAATTGATTCAGATGGATTTTTTCTTGTTAAAATGATTAAGACTGATAAAACAGAAGCTAATGAAAAAGAAATTCCGCAGCAGACTAAATATCAGATTGTAGGAAGTGATCATAAAATTATAAAACCATATTTAAAGTATGTAACGGAGCATTTCGGTGTAAACAAAAATATTCTTGATGATTACAAATTTATTTTCAGAGGTAAAGATATATTTTTTGTAATAAAAGACTGGAACGATGAAAACATCGGACTGTTTAATAGAATTGGTCTAAAGTTTGGCACACTTGATAAAAATGAGCGAATAACTTTCAACTCACAGGCTGCGCAGATCTTTGCAAATCATATAACAAAATTTATTTATGAGTTAAAGAATGAAGATGAGCTTCTTAAGTATTTAACCGGCTGGAAAATTAAAGATCTTGATATTCCGTTAGGGCAGTATATCGTTAAATATAATAACTGGACGCTTGGTACTGCTGTTATGACTAGTGAAGGTTTAAAAAGCAGATTTCCGCGAACGAAAAGAACACAGCGTTTTGATTTCTGATTTTATCTCAGATAGATCATTTTTTTTGTTTCGCTAAAATTAATTCCAGCGACTGAAGATGTAGTGCCCGATTGCAGCCTGTATAAATAAATACCCGAGCTCAGATTCAGTTGATCGGTATTAAATTCTAAAGTATATAATCCGGCATCCTGATAATCATTCACTAAAGTTGCTACTTCTTGTCCTAGCATATCAAAAATCTTTAAGCTGATAAATTGTCTGCTTCCCAAAGAATAGCTGATGTTTGTAGATGGATTAAAAGGATTTGGATAATTCTGATAAAGCAAAAAATCATTTAACGGGATATCTTCATTATTTATATCAGTTGAGGTAACAGGTGAAATACTTAACAATCCTTTATCCGGTGTGACTTTAATTAAAGCAACTCTTCCTGAATCAGTAATTATTGTTGTTAGCGTATCTGTGTTTGTGTTTTGCTGAACCTTTATATAATGCCAATCTTCCGGAATCTTTACATAAGCAGATAAAGGATAATTGTAAATTTCATTATTCAAATTATCAGTAACATTAATTTGAATTAATTGATTATTAGATGTTACAATATCATAAGTAGCAGCTTCATGTTCTTTAATATAACGGGTTATATTTCCAACTGTTTCAACCCAAATTTCTTTATTCAATGATTTAACTTCCAGCCAATCACATAACCAGCCAAGCCATTCAGTAGTTATTGGTTCATAAATTCCGTTATTTAATAAAGATTGTAATTCACTGAATGGAACAACATCATGTATTATAATCATTCCCCATTGTTTTTTGCTGATAGCATTGCTTAACCAATTCAGAAAAGCGTATAATTCATCTAAGTCATCATCAACAGAATTCCTCGGCATACCGAATTCAACAACTTTGGCTTTTAAACCAAACCAATCATTTCCATACAGTGCTGAATCATTAGCAGTCTGTCCGAGTGTTCTGCCATTTTCATAAAATAAACTTGCCGCAGAATCAACTATAAAGTTGTGCAATGTATATGGATAATTAAGCGAAATACATATTTGAGAGGGAATTTTTTGCTCAATAAATATTTTTGATTGATACAATTCATATAATAAAGTTCCCGGAGTGCTGGTGCTTCCCCAGGCGAGATTTGGAAGTGTATCGTGATTCATAGTATGGGAGCCGATTTCATGTCCATCAGCAGCTATCATCTGAAAATCACTCCAATGCCCGTATCTCCAGATTAAAGGCTGATTATCTTCTGCGAGGTAAGGCGGAATTACATAAAAAGTTCCTTTAAATCCGTATTGGTTTAATAACGGTCTTACATTAGTATTGTGAGTTAGTAAACCATCATCAAATGTTAAACTGAATGCTGCTTTACTGTCATCGGCATAGTTTGTGAACTTAAGCGATCCATAATTTTGTGCCGAAGAAAAGCACTGCAATAAAATTACTATTAAATAAACACGAATTAACATTTCCAGATGATATTATATAAATTCAATTCTACTAAACATTAGTACAAAGATAACATCTTTAATCAAAATATTTTCAGTCTATCAAAGAATTAATCAGATGAATATTGCAATAATGAATCTGCCATTCATTATTTTGCATTCGTTTTTTTTAATCTAAAAGTATGTTAAAACCAAAATTATTTACAACAATAAAAGACTATTCTTCAAAACAATTCATAATGGATCTTTCAGCGGGAACAATTGTTGGAATAGTTGCATTACCACTTGCTATTGCTTTTGGTATAGCATCAGGTGTTACACCTGAAAAGGGATTAATTACAGCCATCATTGCCGGATTTATAATTTCATTTCTGGGCGGAAGTCGTGTACAAATTGGCGGACCAACAGGTGCGTTTATCGTAATTGTTTACGGAATCGTTCATCAATATGGCGTTAATGGATTGATCATTGCAACGTTAATGGCTGGAGTAATTCTAGTAATTATGGGATTTGCAAGATTTGGTTCTATAATTAAATTTATTCCTTATCCGGTCATAGTTGGTTTTACAAGTGGAATAGCTCTATTAATATTCTCAACACAAATAAAAGATTTTTTCGGATTACAAATTGATCAGATACCATCTGAATTTTTTGACAAATGGGTGGGATATTTCTTCGGCTTTTCAACTATAAATTTTTATGCCTTCGGTATTGCATCACTAACGCTGGCAACAATTTTATTATTTCCCAAAATCACACATAAAATTCCTGGTTCAATCGTAGCGTTAATTGTTACAACAGCCATTGCCTATTTTTTTAATTTGCCTGTTGAAACCATCGGATCAAAATTTGGTGAACTTCCATCCGCATTACCTCAACCTGTTTTTCCACAAATTGATTTTGCTGCTATTAGAGAACTGATTCAACCGGCGACCACGATTGCTATTCTTGCAGCAATTGAGTCGTTACTTTCAGCAGTTGTGGCTGATGGTATGATTGGAGGTAAACATAGATCAAATATGGAATTGATTGCGCAAGGTGTTGCGAATATTATTACCCCATTGTTTGGTGGAATTCCTGCTACCGGTGCAATTGCCAGAACTGCTACAAATATTAAAAATGGAGGAAGAACTCCAATTGCTGGAATTGTACACTCTCTTGTTCTTTTGCTAATAACTTTGTTTTTTGGTCATTTAGCCAGATTAATTCCGTTGGCTACTTTAGCAGCTATACTAGTAACTGTTGCTTACAATATGAGCGAATGGAGATCTTTTATAGCGATTTTTAAAAGCCCTAAAAGCGATTTAATTGTTTTGCTTACTACTTTCGGATTGACTGTAGTATTTGATTTAACTATTGCAATACAAGTTGGAATGATACTGGCGGTTATTTTATTTATGCGGTCTATGGCATTAGTTACAAATGTTGGAATTATTACACGTGAATTAAAAGATGATGATGAATTATTTGATGCTAATGCTATTGCCAGTAAAAAGGTTCCTAAGAATGTTGAAGTGTTTGAAATTAACGGTCCATTTTTCTTTGGTGCTGTTTCTAAATTCCGGGATGCAATAAGGATTATTGAAACTCCGCCAAAAGTTTTGATAATAAGAATGCGTAATGTTCCGGCTATTGATGGAACTGGCATTCATGCATTGGAAGAAGTTTATCACAATGTAGTAAAAAAAGGTACACAATTAATTTTATCCGGTGTTCATATCCAAGTACTTATGGTATTGGATCAATCTGGTTTCTTAAAAATTATCGGGGAGCAAAATGTTTTAGGTAATATTGATGATTCCTTAGACAGAGCAAGAGAAATATTAGGTTTGCCGAAAATAGGTCGCCCAGTTGATTTTAAGCCTACAGTAAAGAGAGATCTTACTTAAGAAATATATAAATGATTTTACTTGATTTAGTTTTATCATATTCTTCTATATTGTAAATTAAATAGCAATAACAGCAAGATATTTATAGATATTCTTTCAAATATCTTCCTGTCCAGGAGCTTTCATTGTCAGCAATTTCTTCCGGCGTTCCGGTTGCAACAACTTCTCCGCCTTTATCTCCTGCTTCAGGGCCAAGATCAATTACATAATCAGCGCATTTAATTACATCAAGATTATGTTCAATTATTACAACTGAATTATTTCTTTCTAAAAGCAGCTTGAAACAATTCAATAATTTTGAAATATCATGAAAATGCAATCCTGTTGTCGGTTCATCAAAAATAAATAGTAAATGTCTTCTGTCTCTTTGTGCAGTCAGGTATGATGCTAACTTAATTCTCTGTGCCTCGCCGCCTGAAAGTGTATTTGAAGGCTGACCAAGTTTTATATAATTTAATCCGACATCCGCCAGCATTTGAAGAAGTCTTGTAATCCTATCCTGTCCTTCAAAGAAAATTAAAGCTTCATCAACTGTCATATCAAGAACATCAACAAGATTTTTTCCTTTGTAGGTAATCTCCCTGATTTCCTTCTTATATCTTGTTCCATTGCAGTCATCACATTCAAGATAAAGATCAGCTAAGAATTGCATCTCTACTTTTATATAACCATCACCCTGACATGTTTCGCATCTTCCGCCGGGAACATTGAAAGAAAAATAACCCGGTTTATATCCCCTTGCTTTTGCCTGATGAGTAGATGCAAATAATTCACGGATCAATTCAAAAGTTTTTATATAACTTATTGGATTTGATCTTGGAGATTTACCAATCGGTGATTGATCAACAATAACAACATCATCAATGTATTCACCGCCTTTAATATCATCATACTTTCCGATAAAAGAAGGAGCATTACCAAGATATTTTGCAAGTCCGGCATAAAAGATATCGTGTATAAGCGTGCTTTTACCTGATCCGCTTACTCCGGTAACAACAACAAATTTGTTTAATGGAATTTCAACATCAATATTTTTAAGATTATTTTCTTTTGCTCCGATTATCTTAATTGATTTGGTTTTTCGCTCATTTCTCTTTTCAGGTAATGGAATAGAAAGTTCGCCTGATAAATATTTTCCGGTAATAGAGTTTTTATTCTTGATAATTTCATCCTGATTACCGATTGCAACTATTTCTCCGCCTTCAATCCCAGCCTTTGGACCCATATCAAAAATAAGATCAGCTTCTCTCATCATTTCCGCATCGTGCTCAACAACTAAAACTGAATTACCGATATCCCTCAGATTTTTTAATATCTTAATGAGTTTGGAATTATCCCGCGGATGCAAGCCAATACTCGGCTCATCCAAAACATATAATGTTCCAACAAGAGCAGAACCAAGTGATGTAGCAAGATTTATCCGTTGTGATTCACCACCTGAAAGAGTATTGCTGTAACGATCAAGAGTTAAATAACCTATACCAACATTATTGAGAAATGTAAGTCTCTTAATAATTTCTTTTAAAACTCTTTCTGCGACTTTGAAATCGTAATCAGAAAGAGTAAGATTTTCAAAAAACTCAAGTGATTTTTCAATCGGCATCTGAACTACTTCATGAATCGATTTATTATCTATCTTTACTTGCAGTGCTTCGCGTCTTAAGCGAGAGCCTTTACAAGCAGGACAAATAGTATAACCGCGGTAACGGCTTAACATCACTCTTACATGAAGTTTATAAGTTTTTCTTTCAAGCTCTTCAAAAAAGTGGTCAAGCCCTTTGTATTTACCAAATCCTTTACGAACCATTAAAAGCTGTTCATCAGTTAGTTGTTTATATGGAATATGAATCGGGAATTTATATTCTCGCGCACTTTGAATTAAATCCCGAAGATATGAACTATACTTAGCGCCTTTATAAGGTGCGATTGCGCCATCAGCAATAGTAAGGTTTGGATTTGGAATTACAAGATTCATATCAATACCAATAACTTTACTGAATCCCTGACAAACAGGGCAGGCACCAAACGGATTGTTAAAAGAAAAAAATCTTGGTTCAGGCTCTTCGTATCTTACACCGCAGCACTCATAAAACTTATTAAACTCCTGTTGTTCACCGGTATCAGCATTGATCAATACAATTCTGTCTTTGCCTTCTTTAAAAGTAACTTCTATTGAATCAGAAAGTCTTTCCCTGACTTCTCCTTTAGTAATCTTAAAACGATCAACAACAACTTTAATATCTTTTTTGTTCTTTGGTAATTTTATCTGATCTTCATTCAGATCGAACATTGTGTTGTTAAAATAAATTCTGAAAAAACCGCGCTTCTTCAACAATTCAACTTCATCTTTTACAGAACTTCCTTCAAGTCCATCAAGTGGAAATGTGAGATAAAACCTTGCGCCATCCTGTTGTTCTTCAAGCCAGTCTGCCACAGTGCCGGTAGATGCTTTCTTTACTTCTTTACCGCAATGAAAACAAATTGTTTTTCCGATTCGTGCAAATAATAATCTTAGATAATCGTAAACTTCAGTTGTTGTTCCAACAGTAGATCTTGAATTACGTGAACCAGTTTTTTGTTCGATAGCAACCGCGGGTGAAATTCCCTGAATAAAATCAACATCAGGTTTGTTCATCCTTTCTAAAAATTGTCTAGCATAAGATGAAAGGCTTTCAACATATCTTCTTTGACCTTCTGCATAAATTGTATCGAAAACCAAAGAAGATTTTCCGCTTCCGCTTACACCGGTAAACACAACGAGTTTATTTCTCGGAATCTCGAAAGAAAGATTCTTTAAATTATGCTCGCGTGCGCCTTTTACAATTATTATTTTTTCTTTTATAGCTTTTGAGTTCGGCATATTGATTTGATTAATACGCAGGAGTAACCATTATTGTTTGAAGCATTGAATTCAGAGCAAATGCATCGGGCAATTAATTATTTATTCTCCAGAGTTTTAAGTTCTAATATTTTATTATCAAGAATTTTTATCTTTTCATTCAGCTCAATAATCTTTTCATCAAGAACATTTTCATATTCTTCTTTATCCCAGTATCCGCGTTCTTCAAAATAACTTTTAAACAGCCAGTTATGTTTTAATGCTTCCATATTTTCAGCAAGTCTTGATGCTGATGTTTTTGCATCCTCACTTACAGAAACAAGATTATTCAGAATCAGATTAAGAGTTTTTCCTTCTTTCCCTTTATCAGAGACGAGAGAACCGAGCAGTCCACGCCCTTCAGAAACACCAACTAAAACAGTATCTAACCGGGCTACTAAAGTATTAACATTGGTAACAACATCAGAAACACCCTGACCAAGCTCATCAAAAAGCGCAACAACATCTTTCAACTCATCAGTTAAAGAAACAAGACTTTTATCAGCAGATTTAGTAAGATTAGCCGCAGCAGAATAAAGTTCATTATCGTTTATAATTTTACCAAGAGTTCCATCACCTTGATTTACTTTATAAATAATCTCAGCAAGATTTTTTGTCATATCTTTTGTATAAGCCATAATACCCTGAGTTTCACCGATTATATCACCAAAACTTAGCGGCTCTTTTGAAAGAATAGTTCCTTCATCTTTTATTTCTACTGCCTTTTCTGATCCCATTGTTATTACAACAACTTTGTTTCCTACAAGTCCTTCAGTTTCAATACTTGCCTGAGAATCTGTTTTAATAAATCTTTTTATTTCTTCTTTTATTCTCATTGCAACTTCAACTCTGCCGCTTGTGCCGCTTACAATATTAATGCTTTTAACGGCTCCGATATCAATTCCGCCAAATCTAACAGAAGCGCCATTCCGTAATCCTTCAGTATTTTTAAAATATGCTTTGACAGTAAATGTTGATGAAAAAAGCTGACCCTTATTACCTAAAAGGAAAATAAGAATCACCAATAAAGCGCTGCCTAAAAAGATAAAAATTCCAAGCTTTGCATTTGCAAGATTTTTAAACATTAAACTCTCCTGTTATGCTCTTGTATAATTTCGTGACTAAAGAAATTTCTTAAAAACGGATCTTGTGATGACTTCAAATCAGAAATACTTCCTTCTTTCATTATAACTCCGTCGTTAAGCATGATAGCTCTGTCAGCTATAATTTCCGCACAAAGCAAATCGTGTGTTACAATTATTGATGTCATCTTTAAAGATTTTTGTAATTCAAGAATAAGTAAACTTATCTCTTTTGATGTAATCGGATCAAGGCCTGTTGTCGGTTCATCATAAAACATCAGCTTCGGATCTATTATTATAGATCTTGCAAGCCCGATCCTTTTTTTCATTCCGCCTGAAAGTTCAGAAGGCATTTTATCAATAGCCTCTTCAAGCGATACTTTTTCCAATACTGATTTTACTTTTGCTTCTCTTTCTTCCGGCGTATAATTAAAATGTCTTATCAATGGGAATTCAAGATTTTCCCTAACCGACATCGAATCATAAAGTGCAGCACCCTGAAACAAAAAGCCAAAATCTTTTCTTAAATCATTAAGCTGTTTCAGGTTCATTGCAAGAACATCTTTGTTATCAATATAAATTTCACCTGAATCTGGCTCCATTAATCTTACAATACATTTTAGCAAAACACTTTTTCCGGTTCCACTTTGACCGAAGACAACCATATTTTCACCTTCTTCAACAGTGAGAGAAACATTCCGCAGAACATTAAGTGAATCGAAAGACTTTGAAAGATTTTTTATTTCAACAACTTTATTCATACTGCATAATTAAATTGTTGGCCACAGCCATAAAGTTATTTTAACAAGAACCATATCAAAAATTAAAATCATTAATGAAGATACAACTACAGCGGTAGTTGCTGCTTTACCAACTCCTTCAGTTCCGTTAGTTGCTGTATAACCTTTATACGAACCAACTATTCCGACAATAAATCCGAATACAAAAGTTTTTAATACTCCGGGTATAGCATCACCGAATGTTACTGATTTAATAACTGAATCAATAAAATATTGGTAAGTCATATTTTGCACAAGAACAACAGCAATATATGCGCCTAAGAACGCAATAAATATTACATAAACAGTAAGAATCGGAAGAATAAAAGTGCAGGCAAATACTCTTGTTGCTACAAGATACTTAAACGGATTTACGCCTGATACTTCCATTGCATCTATCTGTTCCGTTACACGCATTGAACCTAATTCTGCACCGATACCTGAGCTTACTCTTCCAGCAAAAATTAATGCTGTTATAACAGGCGCAAGTTCTCTTACAATAGAAATTCCAACAGCTCCGGGAAGAAATGCTTCAGCTCCAAATCTTACCATTACAGGATGCATCTGCATTGTTATTACCAATCCAATAATAAATCCGGTAACACTAACAATTGGCAGAGTTTTAATTCCAAGCTCATCCATATGCTTTCTTACTTGTTCAACTTCGTATGGCGGCATAAAAATTTGTTTTACAAACTGCCATTGAAATTGCCACAATCCTGCAATCATGATAAAAAAATCATTAAGCTTTTTATCAAACGCACTGCTTTGTGTTGTTTTATTTTTCGTGTCCGACATTAAATAAAATGGATTGTGCAATTAATTTTGGAATTTCATATATCAAACTAAGCAAATTCCTGAAAAGTTTTTAGGGCAATAATGATAGTGTGCAAAACATCAAAAGGTCATATAAAAGCATTTTCGTAATGTGTGATTTGCGGATTTCCTTCCGATCCTAGTATAATTGCAATAACATCAAATCTGCAATCGGCTTCTTCAATTTCTTTATCATAAAGATATAATTCCGCCATTTTTTTTATTTGCAGAACTTTCTTTTTTGTAATTGCATATTCAGGCTCGCCATACTCAAGAGTTTTTCTGGTTTTTACTTCAACAAAAACAAGCACCTCTCCGTCTTTTGCAATAATATCTATTTCACCGTGTCCATATTGATAATTTCGTTTTATTATTTCAAAACCTTTCTCTTCAAGATATTTTGCTGCAATTTCTTCGCCTTCTTTGCCGAAATCTTTTTTATTTTTTTCAGTCATTTTATATCAAAGTCAAATGATGGTTGAGAATTTTTTTCAAAGATCTTTTTTAAAAAAGTTTTTCTATGCAAATTACAAGCACCTGAATTAAGAATTGCATTGATATGATATTTTGTCGGATAACCCTTATTACTTTCCCATCCATATTCAGGATGCTTTGATGCAAGTTTTATCATAAGTCTGTCTCTTATAACCTTTGCTATTATTGATGCTGAAGCAATTGATAATGATTTGGAATCTCCCTTGATAACAGGAATAACTTCAGCTTTCGATTTAAATGTTTTATTTCCATCAACTAATACTATATCAGGTTTTACTTTTAATTTTTCAACAGAACGTTTCATTGCAAGCAAAGATGCATTTAAAATATTTATTTCATCTATCTTTTTATTTTTTATAACCGTGTAAGAATACGAAATGCAACTTCTCTTTATTACTTCAAATAATTCCTCTCGCAAAGATTCGCTTAGTTTTTTGGAATCGTTTATCCTATCATCATAAAAATCTTTTGGAAGTATAACCGCAGCAGCTACAACAGGACCCGCAAGCGGACCTCTTCCTGCTTCATCTGTTCCTGCAAGAATTGTTTTTGAGTTAACTAAATATTTTTTGTCAATGTTGTTCAATTTCCTAAATAAATTGCTATCAGTCCAAAGATCATATTTAATTTTAATAAGTTACTGGTAATAGAAATATTGTTTTCTTTTTTTTGTAAAAGATTTTTTATGCATATAACCAGAACCGGATTTACAATTATCATTATAATTATAAAATATTCAATTCTATAAATTTGAGCGATAAAAGGATAAAGTGTAAATACAATTAAAACAATAATTAAACCTATAGTTAATTTTTTTGCCGATTTAATTCCTGCTCTGATTGGAAAAGTTAATATATTTTGTTTCTTATCGCCTTCAATATCCTGAATATCTTTAACTATTTCTCTTACAAGATTAATAAAGAATGCAAAGGTTGCAGGAATAATTGCAGACATTGGATTTTCAACTGTAAAACCGCCATAAATAAATGCCAATCCTGTTAATACAGCAACCGAAATATTTCCAACAAGAGGAATTTTTTTCAGATAAGCCGAATATAAATAGAGCAGAAGAATTGAAAATACTACTATGATAAATAGTTTTGGTGATAAATAAATTGCAATTATTCCCGCGATAATATTTAAAAGAAAATATTCAATCATTGCCTCTGTTTTTGTAAGCCTGCCTGTTGTTAACACTCTGTCAGGATGTGCTGTTTTATCGGTTTCAATATCAAAAATATCATTTATTATATTTCCGGCAGCAGCAGTTAATGCAGCGGCAAGTGATGATAGAATAATTAAACTAATTCCTGTCGGATTCTTCTGAGAGATTAATATTGCAACTACAACCACAAAAAAAGTAATGATAACATTAAGTGGTCGGGTAATTTTGATATATGCAGAGATTTTTTTTAACACAGCCATCTTAAAATAAAATTACTACTACAAATTAATTGAAGCAGTAATGATATAGAAATAAAAGAATAATTTATTTCAAATACCTGAATGTTTGATTATAAATTTCTTTTGATAAATATATCTAATATATGCTAATTATAGCCTAAATAATTGGAATACTGATTTAACTGATTAAACAGATCTGAACAGATTAACATTTATTAAACTCCGTGGTTCTCAGTGACTTCTCTGTGGCTCTCTGTGTAAGGAATTAGAAAAAGGTGTCAGAAGTCAGGAGACAGAATATTTTTTCTCGCAAAGCCGCAGAGGCGCAAAAGTTTTTTATTAACTTCATAACATCATCCTTTTATACGAACAAAGAACGGAAAGCGCCTCACTAATAGAACGCAGATAACGCAGATTAAGCAGATTTACACAGATTTTCTTCGCGAACTTTGTGTTTGTTTTTTCCTTGGCGAACTTTGCTTGAAATGTGTTTAGGAACTGGTTCACGCAAAGCCCCCAAAGGTTTTTCGCTAAGATCGCTAAGATTTTTATTCCTATCTTATTAACATAAACCTTTTATCATATCCAATAACCGAAAGCCTAGACCCTGATAGAACGCAGATAACGCGGATTAAGCGGATTTGCACAGATTTTCTTCGCGAACTTTGTGTTTGTTTTTTCCTTCGCAAACTTTGCGTGAAATGTGTTTAGGAATCGGTTCACGCAAAGCCCCCAAAGGTTTTTCGCTAAGATCACTAAGATTTTTATTCATTTCTTTTTTACATAAACCTTTCATCATATCCAGTAACCGAAAGCCTAGATCCTGATAGAACAAGATAACGCAGATTAAGCGGATTTACACAGCTTTTCTTCGCGAACTTTGTGTTTGTTTTTCCTTGGCGAACTTTGCGTGAAATGTGTTTAGAGAAAAGGTTCACGCAAAGCCCCCAAAGGTTTTTCGCTAAGATCGCAAAGTAATAATTTCCGCTTGTTAATCATAAAATTAAAACTCGTTGAGAATTCCAAAATGAATTTTACCATCACTGAAAGTATCACCTTTGCCGAGAGCATAGCTAACTCTAAGAACACCAAGACCTGTTTCAATGTTTAATCCAAGTCCAAAACCATAAAGAAAATCTTCCTGTTTGCTTATATTTTTATCCGGTTGTTCAGGTCTTAAATAATATCCTGTATCAAAAAATAAAAAGCCGTAAGTTCGTCTTGTAAATAGCACTCTGTATTCCAGATTAGACCAGAAAATTCTTGAACCTAAAAACTGATCTTCTCTATAACCTCTTAAAGAATTTGCTCCGCCTAATCTGAATAAATCACTATTTTCAAAATCTGAGCTTCGTAATTCTTTACCATTAACACCTACAGCAACAACCTGTCTCGAAAACAATTCGTGGAAGTAATAAAAACTAACAGTAAATCTTTGCAGATCAACGGATGTTTTGGTTGCAGCAGTAATGTATTCTGTTGGACCATTTATTTTCTTTCTGGTATAAGAATAAGTATTAACAAACATAAGACCTTCGGTTGGCGAATATGGATCGTCTCTTGTATCAATTTTAAGATTTGCACCAGTAGTTAAATATGATGAATTAAAAACAGTAAAAACCGGTATCGTTCTTACAGTTGGAACAACACTTTCGGTTCCAATAGTTAAGCCGGCAGAAATATTTTCGGTTGCAAGATAATCTACAGAGCCTTCAATTCTCCTTTGAACATAAGTTGAGTCCTGTATCCGCTGATATAGACCAAGATTTATGTTTACAGGAAAACTTAATAACCATGGTTCTAAATATCTTAGATCAAGTTCCTGGGAATTGCGGTCATACTTATTCCATTTTAATGATATGCCTCTGCCGGTTCCAAATAAATTTCTTAAAGAAATATTTACAAGTCCGGTTACATAACCGCTTGATTCATTTTTTCTTGCTGGAATGTAACCAATAATGCCATCAAAGTTATTTGTGTTTTTCTCTTTTACATTAATTACTAAAACACCTTCATCTTTGGAGTTGATATAAAATTGCGGAGTTGGAACTGGTTCAAAAAATCTTAATCGGTTTAATCTTTTCGGAAATTCTTCAATTTGTTTTTGGCTGTAAGGCTCAGCTTCATCCAATCGCAGTTCTCTTATAATTACATAATCTTTTGTTGAGGTATTACCAATAATATCGATCTTATTAATTTTACTAATGTTGCCGCTTTCGATCTTCAGATTAATATTTACTGATCTTTGTTTATCAGATGAATCAGTTAAAAACTGAACTGATTTTATTTTTACTTTCGCAAAGGGATATCCGGTGTTTTCAAAATCAACAAGTATTTCATCAATGCTTTTTTCGATTTCGTATTTATCAAATATCTGATCTTCAAGAAATTTAAACCGCTCATAATGCTTATTTAAAAATGTTGAGTCATCAGTTTCAATATTAATTTTTTTAATAATTGCCGGGCTGTCTTCATTTATATTGATTTTAATATCAAATTTTGTTGAATCATCTGAGATAATTACTTCAGAGCCGGTAAATTCAAAAAAGTAATAACCATTACTTAATAAGTTTGATGAAATTCTGTTTTTAGCCGAATCAATTATTCCATTAAAGTAAGATTGATTTATAGAAAGTTTTGACCATTTGAAATACGTATCATCATCAAAATCTTTATTACCAATAACTTCGAATGAGTTAAGCTTTTGTGCTTGTAAGAAAGGAATAGAGAACAGAAAAAATATTAAACTAAATTTCGTGAGGCGAGTCATCTATTATCTTTGCTTTTTTTCCAACAGGATTTATCTGGACACTTTCTTTATAATTATAAATTTTATCAGGCTCAACTTCTGCAACATTGAATTTGGATGCGTTGATTCCTGCTAATGCAGTTGAAAACTTAAGTGTTTCTTCAAAGACATCAGAATTTATCCAGCCATAAATAACTCCTGCTACAAAACAGTCACCACTGCCGGTTGCATCTGCTTCTGAAATTTTTATAGGATGAATTTTATAATGATAATCAAAATTTGATGCAAAAAATTCTTTATCTCCGTTTGTTAAGAAAGTTCTTTTAATACCTTTATCATAACAATGAGATAAAAATTTACGGATATCAGTCTCAGTTTGCAGATTTATATTAAGACTAGTTTTTATTTCATTAAAATTATTATGAAGAATAGTTGGAGATGCTTCGATGCAATCATTTAAATGCGAACCATAAGTATCACAAACAGATATTTTATCATACTTGTTTGCAAGCTTAATTCCGAATGGGATAATGGAATCGGCGGTTTTACAAGGTGAGCTTCCTGAAAATACAACTATCTCGCAATTCTGTATCATCTTATCAAGCTTTAGTTTAAACTCATCAGCTTCTGATTCAGTAATTTCGGAATTTTCTGAAAAGAAAGTGGAAACTTGTTTTTCTTCCTCAGCAATTATTACTGCTGCGTGTCTTGTTTCTGATTTTGTCTTAATGTGTGTAAACTCAAGTCCCGAATTCTTTGCTAACTCTCTGAACAGCTTTCCGTTAGTTCCGCCTGAAAAGAAAAAATTAAAAGAATTGACTCCGAGTTTTTTTAACTGACGACTGACATTCAATCCTTTTCCGCCAAGAGCTAAAGTATTAGAACTACTATGATTTACTTCTCCGAGTGTAATTTTATTAAATAAAAATCTTCTCTCAAGCAGCGGATTGAGTGTTACAATCAGTATCATAATTAAAAATTAAGGTACTTAAATGGATGTTAGTATCTATACCTGTATAAATCTCCGGTTAAAGGTGTAATCAATCTGTAATCTCCAAAACCCGTCTGATCAAGAAAAATAAATTTTCTGTTAAGCTCATAATATTCCCATATTTCATAAGGTTTTGAATCGTACTCAAAAGGATGTCTGTCAATATTGTTCGGAGCTCCAAGTATAGTATAAACCATACCTCTGTCGGATCTCCAGCCTTCTATATAACTTGAAAAGTTTTCATTTGCATAAGCTATTCTTCTGTAATACTCATCGAAAAATTCATTCTCATCATTATTCGGTGATGGATCTTTCTTCTTCCAGAATTCTAAAAATCTTTTTGTTTTTTCCTGAACTGTTTCGCCGCTTTGCATATATTCAAGTTCATTTGGTGTTGCTATATAAAGCGTTTGTGCTATGGCTTTATCTATATCGGTTATAATTGCTGGTAAGCCTTTCCAATGGGAAAAAAATGCTTTGCTTGTTTTATCAATAACTTTATTTGTGGAGTCTGAAACAGTAACAACCAATGTATATATTCCCAGATCAAAAGGGAACTCATTAAAAGTGTATAAAATCTGATTTGTTCCGGGCTTAATATTTCTGTCTTCAGTTTCTTTATGAACTAATGTGTTTTCAGAACCAAGAACGGAATAATCAAAGTTCAATTTTGTATCAATTGAATCTTTTAAATAAAGTTCAAAGTAAAATTTTATTTTATCTTCTGATGATGGATAATTTCTGCTGACGTTGGGAATTATCTCATTCTTCGTCTGGGCAGTTTCTTTATTGGAAATAAAAAGAATATCACTTAACGAAATATCCTGGTTATAATTTTTTACTACAAAACTGTTTTCTCCGAAAGATTCTTTTTTAGAATCCTTGTCTTCAACCATTGTTCTTATAAAATAATGTCCCGGGGCCAATTCGAAGGAACGTTTACTCAGATTATAATTTTCTTTAGATGTTGCAATATTATAATCAATTACATTTATTGTTTCATTCCAGGTTTTTTCTACAATCAGCTTTTTCTTTGTACTATCAAACACTGATGCAGTTACCGAATACTTGGCTGTAAAACCCTGATTGGATTTTACAAATTGAACATTTTTATACGGAACCTGAATAAAAATATCAATGCGCGAGGTACTTCCGGAACCTGAGTAAAAGTTAACAAAGTCCTGAAAATAAGTTGCTTCCCAAAATTGTTTTTGATTGATTGAAGGGTTTTTCTCTTGTGCCGGAATACCAACATTCAGGATGAAAAAAAATAATATTAAACCTAAAAATTTCATCAGGTTTTCCTTTCTGATTGCAATAAATTGCCATACAAATCATACTCATCACAATCATTAATTACAATATCATAAAAACTACCAATTTTCATTTTATTATCTTTAACTGGTATTAAAACTTCTCCATCAACTTCAGGTGCATCACGATAAGAACGTCCTATATAATATTCACCTTCAATTGAATCGATCAGCACTTTTATTTGCTTTCCGATAAATGTTTCATTTTTTTGAAGTGAGATATCTTTCTGAATCTCCATCAATATACTTTTTCTTCTTTCTTTTTCCTTTTCAGAAACAGGATCACCAAGGATGAAACTTGCAGTATTTTCTTCAACACTAAAAGTAAAAGTACCGATCCTGTCAAATTTTTCTTTACTTACAAAATCGCAAAGTTCCTCAAAATCTTTTTCAGTTTCATTTGGATAGCCGACAATAAATGTAGTTCTTATTGTTACATCAGGAATTTCAGTCCGCAATTTATTGAGCAGCTTTTTTGTCCTTTCAGCAGTTACGCCTCTGCGCATAGATTTTAGTACATCATCAGAAATATGCTGCAGCGGGATATCAACATATTTTAGAACTTTTGGATTTGTCTTTATCTCTTCAATCAACTCATCCGGAAAATGTGAAGGATAAGCATACATTACTCTGATCCATTCAATTCCATCGATCTCGCTTAATCTTCTTAATAATTGCACAATCATTTTTTTACCATAAATATCTTTACCATAATCAGTAGTATCTTGTGCAATTAGTATTAATTCCTTTGCATTGTTTGCAGCTAAAAATTCTGCTTCTTTAACTAATTCTTCAATCAGTTTGGATTTATGTGAACCACGCATAAGCGGTATTGCACAAAAAGAACAAGGATGATCGCATCCTTCAGAAATTTTTAAATAAGCAGTGTGTGAAGGAGTTGTTAATAATCTTTCTCCAAGCAGTTCTCTTTTAAGATTGCCGCCGAGTTCTTTGATTATTTCTTCATACTTTTCAGTTCCGAAATAAACATCAACTTCCGGAATTTCTTTTTGAAGTTCATTTTTATAACGCTCAGATAAGCAGCCGGCAACAATTACTTTTTTTAATTTGCCGCTGTTCTTCATTGCCACAGCTTCAAGAATTGTATTGATTGATTCTTCCTTTGCCAATTCAATAAATCCGCAAGTGTTAATTATTACCGTATCAGCTTCGTTTGGATCTTCGACTAATCCGATCTTATTAAGCTGAATCTGTTTCATTAGTCTTTCTGAATCAACTGTATTTTTTGAACATCCTAGTGTTATTACTGAAACTTTGTTATTCATAAATTTCTTTTTCTGAACATCAAACTGAGTATGTTAAATACAAATAAATTATCGGTGAAGAAAACAGCAGCGAATCAAATCGATCAAATATTCCACCATGTCCCGGAATTAAATTTGATGAATCTTTTACTCCTGCATCACGTTTCATCAGTGATTCAACAAGATCACCGATTTGTCCAAATGTTCCGATTATAAATCCAATTATTATAACATCTTTAAGTGATAAAAAATCAAGCACCAGATATTTAGCTGATATCATTGTAAGTATTGCAAACACAAATCCGAATACTGCACCTTCCCAGCTTTTCTTAGGACTTACTCTCAGAAATAGTCTGTGTTTGCCAAGTGCTGTCCCTCCAAAAAAAGCTGCTGAATCGCAAATCCAGATTGTTGCAAAAACTGAAATTATCAGATATCCGCCGTTAATGTATAATCCGTTGCTTTCGGGATAAAACTCCCTGATACCGATTAAAGCACTGCCGAATAAACCAAAATAAAATATACCAAGTAATGTTGCACCAAGATTAAGTATTGCCGAATCATAATTTCTGAATAACTCAATTATCAGAAGAATTAAAAAGGCTATAATCAAAAAATGATTTTGACTGAAGAAGTTGTTGTATTGATTAATGATTAATACAATTACTGTAATCAATCCCGGATAAACATTTACATTTGCATTTTTCTTTTTAGCCATAACAGCAAACTCATAAAATGAGATTCCGGCAACAATCAAAACAAAGCTTAAAAAATAAACTCCGCCAAAATATGCCATTAACAAAAGCGCCGGTATGGCAATAACCGAAACTATTATTCGGATTGCAGTATTACTTAATGTCATTCTGCGCTATTATCTGGTTTAGCGTTTTTTAGCTGCTTAATATAATTAACAGCAGATGATACATCATTGGTTTTTACCAGTAACTTAATAACTGCAAGATCACCTGTTGCAGGAAAACTGCTGTCTTTCTGCGAAAGAATATTTGCTTCAATTCCTGCGCTTTCAAGTGTATCCTTTAACATTTGTACATCGTAAAGCTGATCGGATGTATAAACTATTACCCATTCATCATCTATTAATTCCGGAACTAATGGTATGTTACAGTCCGGACAGATTTTTATGCCTTCCTGATATTCATATCTGCAATTTGGACAAAACGGCATTGTTAATTCTCCTATGTTGTTCTTTTTAAATAATATTTATTTATTAAAATTATTAAAGCTGCAAATAAAATTGTGAGTGCAAAAAACATCATTACATAAGAAGCAAGTTCAGTTTGGCTTGTTGCCGGATCCGTTTTAATTAATTCTTCATCACCAAGTGTGTGGTACAGTATTACTGCTGAAAAATTATTTAAGAAATGTAAAAACATCGGCACTAAAAGAGTTTTACTTTTATAGGCAGCAAATCCAAAAAATGCACCTAAAACAAATAATGGAATCAATCCATAAGGATTAGCATGGAAAAGACTGAAAAATAATGCAGTAATACCTGCAGCAATATGTTTTTTATATTTTAACTCAAAACTTCGTTGTATAAACCCTCTGAACAATGATTCTTCTGTTATTGCAGGTACAATTGCTACAACAAGCACAACTAATAATAATTCAAAAATGTTAGAAGTTGCTAAAAGATTTTTATAGGCTTTTTCAACCATATCATTCAACATATCAAAAAATGATTTGGCTGAGTTAAAGAATGATATGTTTTTTGCGAGTATTTCAATAAAATAATTTTGTATATAAAGATAAACCTGTAAAAGCGGTGTAAGAATAACCATACCCAATGTAAAAAATCCGGTTTCAATCAGTTTTGGTTTACGGATACGGATAATTTTACCAACATCAGTATAAATCCATTTTGAAAATAACAATGCTGGTAAAAGTAAAAATAGAATTTGTCCAGCCATTGTCATCAAACGCATATCATTAACCGGAACAGAGTCAAGGTTCATTCCAAATATTAATATTGTTAAAAAACCTCCGATGATCTGATATAAAAAGAATCCTCCGGCTAATCCTATAAAAGCCGCTGCAACCGGTGAAATATTAAAAACTAAATCATCATCAGGATCATAATCCGGCTGAACTTCAGTTTTAGTTTCAAGCAATTCTTTTGATTCATTATCAGGTTCTTGGCCCTGCTCTTTGTGTTTTTCTAAGTCATCCATTAGTATTTAAATATGAATTGATTATTTATAAATAAAATTACAGATATAAGAAGTTACTCTCAAATTTAATTTGTGTGCAATAACTCAGGTTGATTTCGGATATTTATGAGTTTCTAAAAGGATTGTTGGAAAAATTAAATTAAAAATCCGTTGATTATTCTTATTAAAACCAGGAATAATTCTATGTGCTCAGGAAGGATAAATTTTTCTACAATTCTGTTATTTGCAGACTTAACTTAAATATTAGTAGTAAATATGAGTGCTTTTTCTCACAATAATATTCAATCGGAAAAGTAACCTGTATCCGGATTAATCATCAAAATATCTGAATAGTAAAAATGGTTAAAAAATTATAGAAAATTTTTTTAGATATATTGAAACTTATTCTTATTTTTAAATTCATTATAAACATATTAGGTATTCATGTTCGGATTCGTAAATACAGAAATAAAGCAAAAATTTAAAGACAATAACGATATTTTAATCGAGCGGAAGAGAAAAGAAAGAAGATTTATCATTGGTTACAGCTTACTGGCTTTTGCAATTCTTAATCTCGTTCTATATTTTTTCACAAAATCGTACTAATCAAAATTATAAAAATTGAGTGTTTATGCAGAGTAATAGTGTGTACATAGAGACGTATGGCTGTCAGATGAATGTGGCTGATACTGAGATAGTCCTCGGAATATTAAAAAAGCAGGGTTTTAGTGTAACTGATAAACCTGAAAATGCTGATGTTATTTTACTAAATACCTGCAGTGTAAGAGATAATGCTGAGCAGAGAATTTATGGCAGAATCGGTAATCTTAAAACTTTGAAGTATAATAAACCGGGATTAGTTTTGGGAATACTTGGCTGTATGGCTGAAAGATTGAAAAAAGATTTAATTGAAAATAAAAAAGTCGTTGATCTTGTTGTTGGTCCGGATGAATACAGAAGACTGCCTGAATATATTGACATTGCTTTTAATGGTGACAAAGGAATTAGAGTTAAACTTTCACGAACAGAAACTTATGATGATATAGAACCATTTCGCGAAGACGGACTTTCTGCATGGATTTCAGTTATGCGCGGGTGTGATAAGTTCTGTACTTTTTGCGTTGTACCATTTACCAGAGGAAGAGAAAGAAGCCGTTCACTCGCATCTATTGTAACAGAATTAGAAGATTTGTCTAAAAGAGGATTTAAAGATGTTTCATTACTCGGACAGAATATAAATTCTTATTTGGATGACAAAAATGATTTTGCAGATCTGCTTGCTGCAGCGGCAAAAGTTGATCCGACGATGCGTATTAGATTTACTACTTCTCACCCGCAGGATCTTTCGGATAAACTGCTTTATACAATTGCTGAATATCCGAACCTGTGCAACTATATTCATTTACCTGTTCAGTCAGGCTCAAATAGAATATTGGAATTAATGAATCGTACTTATACTGTTGAACATTATCTTGAACTTATTGAAAAAGCAAAGAAAATCATTCCCGGTGTTAGTTTTTCAACAGATATAATTTCTGGTTTCCCAACTGAAACCTGGGAAGATCATCTTGCAACTATTGAAGTAATTAAACAGGTAAGATATGATGGAGCTTATATGTTTAAATACTCTCCGCGCGAAGGAACAAAAGCTTACAAAATGAAAGACGATGTCCCTGAAGATGTTAAATCAAAAAGACTTCAGGAAATCATAGATCTTCAGCAGCAGATATCTTATGAAAAGAATCAGGAATTGATCGGTAAGGAAGAAATTATTTTAGTTGAAGGATTCAGTAAAAAATCTGATGAATTTTTCTCCGGCAGAACAGATACAAATAAAGTTGTAATAGTTCCCGTTAATGAAAGGATAAAAGTCAGTGATTACATAAAAGTCCGTGTAAACAAAGCAACCTCCGGTACCTTGTTCGGAGATTATCTGACACATATTTATCCTGAAAAAGAAGGTATTGCTCTTACTGTATAAACAAGCTAATTTGCAATCAGATTTTTAGTTTGTTATATCATTTATGAAAAAGAGCCTTTCAATATTTCTTGCAAGTTTTCTCTTGCTGATGCTTTCCCAAAGTTTTGCTCAGGAAGTTGATATTATTCCATACTTGAAAAAAGTAGAGCAGGGAAACATTGAAGAAGTCAAATCTGAATTATTAAATCTTAAAGTTGATTATCCTAAAAGCTCCAACCTTTTATTTCTTGAAGCAGTATTAACTGAAAATGGACAGGATGCTGTAACTCTTTATCAGAAAATAATTGATAACTATCCTAAAAGCAGATATGCTGATGCAGCATTATACAGGATTTATTCTTATTACTTCGCTCTTGGTTTATATAATACTGCAGATAAGCAGCTCGAAAGATTGAAAAAAGAATATCCTGAATCTCCATATATAAAAATGGCTGATGTTAATATTGTAAAAAAAGATGACGAAGAAACTTCAAGCCAAACTGGTAATGTTAAACAGCAAAATATTCCTGAAAAAGAACTTGCTTATACAATTCAGGCAGGAGCTTTTACAAACTCTGCAAATGCATCCGGTTTGAAAAAAGATGTTGAGAGTGCCGGAATGGTTTCTTTTATAAAAGAGAAAAATGTAGCAGGAACAGTTTTTAATGTTGTTTACATTGGTAAGTTTGCTTCACGGAAAGAAGCTGAGGATTTTCTCCCGATTGCTAATACAAGATTTAAAATTAATGGACGAGTTACAGAGATAAATCAGTGAATATTAAGTTTATTGGCACAGGCTCTGGTTTAACTTCTGTTGAGCGATTTCATTCATCATTCTTAATTACCTCATCTGATTATAAAGTTCTCGTTGATTGCGGCGATGGTATTTCAAAAGCATTGCTTTATCAGAATATAGATTTTAATTCTATCAATGCTGTTATAATCTCTCATTTGCACGCTGATCATTTTGCTGGGTTACCATCATTACTGACTCAAATGAAATTGACCGGCAGAAAAGAAAAGCTTAAAATTTATGTTCACGAATCTAATAGCGGGTTCATAAAAGATTTCATACAACATTCTTATTTACTTGCTGAAAGATTTCCATTTGAATTTGAAATAATTCCATTCAGCGAAGAAAAAGAAATATTTCTTTCAGATAAATTTTTCTTTTTATCAAAGCGCAATTCACATCTGAATAAATACAAAGAAAATAAATCATCGGTTGGATTAAGTTTTACCTCACTCAGCTTTTTATTTAAAGACAGTCAAAATTCTGTAATCTATACAGGAGATGTTGGCAATGATAATGACTTGTTTTTGTTTGATGAAAAGGTTGATTGGTTTATTACCGAGATTACTCACATTAGTTTCAACGGTCTTATTAAACTGATTGATAAAAGATATGCTGAAAAAATTATACTCACGCATCTTGATAAAGAGTCAGATAAAGTAATTCTTGAATTGAGGAAACACTCAGATATTGAAACTGAAAAAACAGAAATTATAATTGCCTCCGATGGATTTGAACTAAATCACTACAATTCAAACTGTCTTTAATAAATTCCCTTTAACTGTTATATTTGTCATACAATTTTTACAAAATGGCAGATATATTTAACTATGACCCGCGAAGAATTTAAAACCAGAAATGGAATAATTGGTAAATCCAAAGAGATAAACGACCTGATTGATATTATTATGCAGGTTGCAAAGTCAGACATTTCTGTTTTGATTTACGGAGAAAGCGGAGCCGGGAAAGAAGTATTTGCAAAGGCAATCCACGATTTTTCAAATCGTTCAAACAAACCAATGGTTTCAGTTAATTGTGGTGCTATTCCTGAAGGTATCATTGAAAGCGAATTATTCGGACATGTAAAAGGCTCGTTTACAGGTGCAGTTGATTCACGTAAAGGATATTTTGAGATCGCTAATAACAGTACATTATTTCTCGATGAGATTGGTGAACTACCCTTAACAACTCAGGTTAAACTCTTACGTGCAATTGAAACTCAGGAATTTATGAAACTGGGCGCAGAAACAGTAACCAAGGTAGATGTTAGGATTATTGCTGCAACAAATAAAGATTTACAAAAAGAAGTTGATGCAAGAAGATTCAGGGAAGATTTGTATTTCAGGCTAAAAGCAGTATCACTGAATATTCCTCCACTGCGAAAAAGAAGATCAGATATTGAAGAGCTTGCAAAACACTTTGCGAAAATTTACTGCAACAATAACAAAATTGATTGTCCTGAATTTACACCCGGCGCAATAAAAGTGCTGGAAAATTATTCCTGGCCCGGTAATATCCGTGAGTTAAAAAATACAATTGAAACTACAATTGCACTTAACCGGAGTAAAGTAATTACAGAAGAAATGTTATCCGATCTGACATCTGAATATGTAGATTATGATGAGCACAGAAATCTCCCTGTATTCTTAAAAAAATCCCCGGAAGATGTTGACAGGGAATTAATGTACCGTGCTTTGTTTGAAATTAAAAAAGATATTCTGGAGTTGAAGGATCTTATCGTTCATCGTTTTACAGTTGAAGATTATAAAAAGAATTCAGATGGCGAAGATGTGCTTTCTATCAGAGAGCTTGAAAGAGATGCAATTATTAAAGCTTTGGACAAAACCAAAGGAAGTAAAAGAAAAGCAGCTCGGCTTCTTAATATAAGCGAGAGAACTTTATACAGAAAGCTTAAGGAATATGACATTAATGAAGTATAAAAGCAATCTGAGTTTGTTTTACATTGTTTATTCGCTCTTGTTTGTAGTGATAATTGGGATTAATTTTGCTGGGTGTTGTGCTTATTCTTTTACCGGAGCCTCTGTTCCGGAACATTTAAAGTCAATTGCAATACCAATTGCCGATGACAGAAGCGGTTCGGGTGAACAAGGACTCAGAGAAAGCTTAACACAGAGCTTAATCCAGAAATTTATTGATGATAATACTTTTCAGGTTGCCGAGAGAACATCTGCAAATGCATTATTAGAATGTTCGATTGTCTCTCTTGGCTATGCCCCGGCTATTGTTTCTGCCGGTGAAAGTATTACTACAATGAGGGTTACTATCGGAGTTAAAGTAGTTTATCGCGATCTGGTAAAACGGACAACTATATTCGATAAAACGTTTACTAAATACAGTGATTATCCGGCAACCGGAGGATTTAACGAAAGAAAAGAAGCACTTGAGAAAGCGATAGACCTTATTAGCGAAGATATTTTATTAGATACCGTATCAGGTTGGTAAAAAAGGAATTTAATTAAAATGGATCAAATAGTATTAATCGGATATTTCCTTTCACTCACAATACTTTTTGTTTTTGGTCTTCACGGTTTTGTGATGATCTTTTATCATTACAAATACGGACACAAGACTCCTGTTTCAAAGGATAAAATTGCGGAAGATGCAATAGTTACAATTCAACTTCCGTTATATAACGAAATGTATGTGGTGGAAAGATTAATAAACGCTGTTTGTCAGATTGATTATCCAAAAGATAAGATGGAGATTCAGGTCCTTGATGATTCAACAGATGAAACTACCTCTATTGTTGCAAAAGCAGTTGAGGCAAAGAAAATGGAAGGATTTGATATTTCACATATCAGAAGAGGATCAAGAGAAGGTTTTAAAGCAGGTGCACTTAAAGAAGGAATGAAGGTAGCTAAAGGTGAATACATCGCAATCTTTGATGCAGATTTTATTCCGCAAAAAGAATTTCTGAAGAAAACTCTTTCATATTTTACTGATGATAAAGTCGGAATGGTGCAGACAAGATGGGAACATTTAAACGGAGATTATTCAATAATTACAAAAGCTCAGGCACTTGCTCTTGATGGTCATTTTGTAATTGAACAGAATGTTAGAAACAAGTCAGGCTTTTTTATAAACTTTAACGGCACTGGCGGTGTATGGAGAAAAAAATGTATTGAAGAAGCCGGTAACTGGCATGCTGATACTTTAACCGAAGATCTTGATCTTAGTTATCGTGCACAATTAATCGGATGGCGTTTTGTTTTTCTGAAAGATTTCACCTCACCTGCTGAACTTCCAGCAGAGATAAATGCATTAAAGAATCAGCAATTTCGCTGGACAAAAGGCGCTGTTGAAACTGCAAAGAAAATACTTCCGCTTGTCTGGAAATCAAAAATTCCTTTACGGGTAAAACTGCAATCTACTTTTCACTTAACAAATAATCTTGTTTTTCCGTTTATTCTTCTTGCTGCAATATTAAATGTTCCGTTGATATTTATAAAAAACAGCGGTTCACACGAAGCGTATTTTGCTATTATGTCATTGTTTGTAATGGCTTCTGTCAGTTCATTTTTGTTTTATCTTTATTCACAAAAAGAAATAAGAACTGATTGGCGAAAAAAGATTGTACTCTTTCCGCTGTTCCTTGCGGGCAGTATGGGTCTTGCTGTTAATAATTCGCGTGCAGTTTTTGAAGGACTGATGAACCGTAAAAGTGAATTTGTGAGAACTCCTAAGTTCAAACAGGAAAGTGAGAAAGATTCTTTTACAGGTAATAAATATTTAAGTAAGAAGATCGGTTTTTCTGTTTATGTAGAAGCTATACTTGCTGTTTATTGTTTGATCGGACTTTTTTCATCAATTTATTTTTTAGAGCTGGCATCGATACCATTTCAGATATTATTCTTTTTAGGATTTGCGTTTATGTCTTATACTTCAATTAAACATACTTTAGCAGCAAAATAAAATCAAATGAACAGTAATCCATACGATGTATTTAATCAAAAAGTAAGTTTAATATACGAGTACGATAACAAATCACCTTTGTTTGCTCGTGTAGCTGATATTGAACTGGAAAGAAATAATATTGATGAAGCAATACAGATTTTAACAGATGGCATAACTCATCATCCCGATTTTTCAGTTGCATATTTTCTTCTTGGTAAAGCACATACTCTTAAAGGAAATTACGGACAGGCTCTTAAGTTTGTTAAGAAGGGAAGCGAACTTATTCATTCATCCAAATCTTTTGATTATTACCTTCGCGAAATTGATGCGATAAAAAAACAAAGACAATTGTTTAATGTTTCGCGCTGGGCTAATACAGCAAATGAAAATTTTTATAATCAGTCTCCGCCGGTATCAAATCAAACTGAAGAAAACAAGAGCCTGGAATCTATTGCAGAAACACTGAACAAACTTACTGCTGAAATTGAAGGCGCATCAGAACAGATTAAAGAAGCTAAAAAACAAATATCAGTCACCCGTTCAAAAGATTATTCTAATAATGATCTTATCATCTCTGAAACACTGGCTAAGATTTATGTAACTCAAGGTGAGTTCAAAGAAGCTATAAATGTTTATAAAAAATTAAAAGTAAAAAGTCCGGATAAAGAAGCTTATTTTGACTCCAAAATTTCAGAACTTAACGACAGACTTAGTAATTAGTTAATTCTGTTTTACTGCATACTTTTTTTATTACCTTTGTATAATGGTTAATACATCAAAAAAACTGATTTTACCAAGAAAATTTTATATTCGACCTGTTATTGCAGTGGCAAAGGACTTGCTTGGTAAAGTACTGATAAAAACAGAAGGTAAAAAAATATTTGCCGGCAGAATTGTGGAAGTAGAAGCTTATGATGGAAATATTGATGAAGCATCTCATTCGTTTAAAGGTAAAACAAAGCGTAATGAAGTTATGTTTAATCTTGGCGGACACTTATATGTTTATTTTACTTACGGTGCACACTTTTGCAGTAATGTTGTTACAGGAAAAGAAGGTCATGGCGCTGCTGTTCTAATTCGTGCCATTGAACCTATAGCTGGAATAGACTATATGATTATCAACCGATTTAACGGAGTACTAAAATCAGAAAAGGAATTGTATAATCTTACAAGCGGACCGGGTAAATTAAGTAAAGCTTTCGGACTTGATAGTTCATATTCAGGAATGGATTTAACTAATAGTTCTGTTTATATATTAGATCAGCCGAAATTAAATCAGAAAAAAATCGGCATTTCCAAAAGAATCGGTATAACCCGTTCAGTTGATTTACCCTGGAGATTTTTTGAAATAGGAAATCCGTATTTATCAAGATGAAAAAAAATCCTGAAAATATTCTGATAGTAAGAACAGACCGAATTGGTGATCTTGTTTTAACTTTACCTTTAGCAGGCTTGATAAAAGAAAAATATCCGCAAGCAAAAGTAAGTTTTTGGGTGCGTGATTACACGAAAAGTATAACTGCCAATCATCGCTATATTGATGAAGTGATTGTTCTTAAACAAGATGGAAATGATATAGCTTTTTACGAAAATTTAAATATTATTAAATCAAAAAAGTTTGATACCTGCATTGTTGTATATCCTACTTTTTTAATCGCTTTGATTTTATTTCTCAGCGGAATTAAAACAAGAATCGGGACCGGTTACAGATGGTATTCTTTTTTATTTAATGAAAAGGTTTATGAACATAGAAAAAATGCAGAACGCCATGAGCTTGAGTATAATGTTAATCTTCTTGGTAAAATTAACATTAAGAATAATGTTAATGAAGAGAATGTAAGATATGATCTTAGTGTTGATAAGAGGTTTTTAAATTTTGTTAAAAATATTTTAAATGATAATCAGATTGAGTTATCAAAACCGTTTATAATTATACATCCGGGCAGCGGCGGAAGTTCTGTTGATTTATCTCCTGATAAATTCAGATTACTGACAAAACTTTTATCAGATGATGGACAGCAAATTATATTAACAGGAAGTAAGAGCGAAAAACCGTTTTGTGAATTAATAAAAGCTGATACGAATGCAGTTAATCTTGCCGGAAAATTTGAGCTTGAAGAATTGACAGCTTTAATAAGTTTGTCTTTTATGTTTATCTCTAACTCAACAGGACCAATTCATATTGCTGCAGCTTTGGATAAATATGTTGTTGGATTTTATCCCAAAGTAGTTTCCTGTTCTAAAGACAGATGGTCGCCGTATACTTATAAAAAATTAATTTATGAACCATCTATTGATTGTAATAATTGTACAATTGAACAATGTAAAAATCTTGATTGTATGGAATCGATAAACATAAATAAAGTATTTACCGATATTAAAAATGTCCTTATTAAAAATCCGGAGAAGTAAATGAAATACTTTTTGAAAATTTATACTTTAATAATTCTTATCATTATTTCTGCAGTTACATCAGAAGCACAGAAGAAAGATGAATTTCGGAAAATTGAAAATAAAGCTTTTCGTGAAGGTGAAAAACTTACCTTTGATGTTAAATACGGATTTGTTACAGCAGGAATAGCATCATTCGAAATTCCGGCAATAAAAAAGATGTCAGGCAGAAATGCATATCATATTACTTTTGAAGTTAATACTGTACCATCTTTTGATGGATTCTTTAAAGTCCGTGACAGATATGAAACATATATTGATGTTGAAGGAATTTTTCCCTGGAGATTCGAACAGCATATACGGGAAGGAAAATATTCACGTGATTTTTCAGCCTTTTTCGATCAGAGAAAAGGGAAAGCCAAAACCAGTGAAGGACAATATGATATTCCGGTATATGTCAATGATATTGTTTCAGCTTTCTTTTTTGCGCGCACTCTGGATTACTCCGGATTGAAAGTTGGCGATAAAATACTATTAAAGAATTTCTACAAAGATAAAGTGTACGATCTTGATGTTGTATATCATGGAAAAGAAACTATTGAAGTAAGTGCGGGAAAATTTGATTGTATAATAGTTGAACCGCTTGTACGGGAAGGCGGATTATTTAAGAGCGAAGGCAGTATAATGATCTGGTTAACAAACGATGATGCAAAAATTCCGGTAAGAGTAAAAACAAAAGTAGTTGTTGGCGCAATAGATGCAGATCTTACAGGTTATCAGGGTGTTTACGGAAAGCTTACTTCAAAAAGAAAATAAATTCATACGTAGCTCAGTTCTCTGAACTGAGCTAAATAAAAATTATTAAACGGGGCTGACTAAAATGTAATTTTTTAGTCAGTTAAAATAATGATAAGACAATGATGGAATTCTTAGGTTTAAAAAACATCAAATTATTTCACATTTAATTAATGTTTTCTTATTTTTTGAACAGATATTCTTAATAAATTATTTCTCAAATTTACTCAGAGGTAAGTTATGCAAAAGACTCTTTTCACACTCTTCCTTTCATTTTTTGTTTTTACTGTGTTAATATTTGCTCAAGACAGTAGATCAACTAATGATAACTTCAGAAACACACCAATCACTTATCATAGTTCAACCGAATCAGTACTATTTTCTGATGATATGAACGGCGATAATACCTTAACAGGTATTCAGGCTAGAGGTTGGATATTTGATGATGTTGATGGTGCCGGGCTAACAACAGTTTTTCAAGGAAATGATGCACTATTCCCCGCATACGAAGGACCAGCTACCGGCTATATCGGACAGAATTATAATGGTGCTTTCGGTGGTGGACTTTTAATTGACCAATGGTTAATTTCTCCGCCAGTTGCAGTTACAGCCGGAGATACACTTAAATTTTGGCATCGCTCACCAGATGGAAGTCCTTGGGCAGATCCGCTTCAAGTTTGGGTTTCAACTACCGGTGGTACAACACATTCTGCTTTTGATGTTCAATTAGCATCATTTAACAGTTCAACATCCGGCTGGCAGCAATATGTCGGTAATTTTCCTACAACTGGTACTGTTAGATTTGCCGTAAGATATTATACTACAACAGGCGGTCCTAATGGCACAAACTCAGATTATGTTGGACTTGATTTGTTTGAAGTTATTTCAGGTTCTCAACCGCTTGCAACCTGGGTAGAAAATTTTGATTACGCTGTTGGTGATTCATTAACCGGACATGGCTGGACAAAACATAGCGGAACTGGTTTTACTATCTTTGTTCAACCCGGAAGTTTAAATTATTCTGGTTATCCTTCATCAGGAATTGGTAATCACGTTGATATTGAAGGCGGCGCAGGTTCCCGTGAGGATGTAAATAAGGCTGTAGATTCTATTTACACTAACGGCGATGAGATCTTTTATTCATTCCTTGCTAATGTTGCTTCTGCTTCTGCAACAGCAGATTATTTCATTCATATAGGAAACCGTGTATCGCCCACTACCTTTACTACATTTTCAGCACGGGTTTTTGTACAGGATGTAGCAGGCAATCTTAGATTCGGATTGAGCAATACATCCACCATAACTATGGGAACAACCGATTTTGCTTACAACACAACATATCTTGTATTTGTTAAATATACTATTAATACCAGCGGTGCAGATGAATGTAAGTTATGGGTATTCAGCTCAGGAGTTCCAATTGATGAAACAGCAGCAGGTACACCGGAAGTTCTAAATTCTTCGACAAACGGACAAGATATCATTGATGCGATTGCTTTAAGACAAGGCAGTCAATCTTATAAAGTATCAGTTGATGGAATCAGAGTTTCAACTCAATGGATTGATTTGGTAGTTCCGGTTGAATTAACTTCTTTTTCTGCTGCAATTGATAATAATAATGTGATATTAAACTGGGTAACAGCTACTGAAATCAACAACTCAGGTTTTGATATTGAAAGAAAGTCAGCTAATTCAGAATGGCAAAGCATTGCATTTGTTGGTGGCAATGGAACAACAACCCGGGCTCAGCAATATTCTTTTATTGATAAAAATCTTGCTGATGGAAAATACTATTACAGATTAAAACAAATTGATTTTGATGGTTCATTTGAATATTCTAATATTGTTGAAGCTGAAATCCTGACTCCGGCAGAATTTGAATTATCTCAGAATTATCCAAATCCATTTAACCCAACTACTTCTATAAAGTTCAGTTTACCTGAAGCAGGAAATGTTAAACTTGCTGTTTACAATTTACTTGGTCAGGAAGTTAAAACACTTGTTAATGGATTTAAAGCTGCTGGCAGTTATACTGTGAATTTTGATGCACAAAATCTTTCAAGCGGAATTTATCTCTACAAACTTGAAGCTAATGGATTTACTCAAACCCGAAAAATGACACTATTGAAATAATTTTGAGTAAGATAAATTAGTTCTATTCGTTTATGATACTATAAATTAATTTGAAACCCCGTTTAAATACAAAACGGGGTTTTTAATATTAATTGCAAAAATGGTTTTGATGATAATCAGATCATAAATTATCTTTCAATAAATAAAAATTTCATTTTCAATATCAATTTTAAGCTATGATAAAAATTATAATCTCTTTAAGTGTAATGTTATCCATTATTTCTGCTTGCAGTAATGCAGATTTAATAACTAATTTATCTGATAAAGAATGGAAAGTGATTTCTATAAAAGGCAAAGCAATTAATCCGGGCAATCAACCCGATGGTTTTCCCACATTAAATTTTGGAAGCAACAATAAACTTTTTGGATCTACTGGCTGTAACAGATACATAGGTTCTTTTAAAATAGACAAGAATTTAATTTCTTTACAACCAGGTGCAGTTACAAAAATGTATTGTGATGATAGTCCTGAAGATGCTTTCCTATCAGCAGTTAAACAGGTTTCTGAATTCAAACTTGAGGGAAACACTTTAGCTCTGTTAAATGGTTCCAAGTCAATAATGCAATTAATTCCAATTGAAAAGTGAAAAACTAGCTAACTCAAATTATAACTAAATCGGAGGATTTATAATCAAAAAAAACTGGTCCTGCTCTTTTTGTTGGCGGCTGGGCGCTTTCACAACTTTGGTTATTCTGGGTGGCTCCGTTACTTGGCGGAATTTTAGGAGGATTTGCTTATAATCTTGTTGCCGAAAAATCAAAATAAATATATTATATAATTAGTATTTTTGAGCGCAGTAAAAAAAACTACTGCGCTTTTTTTTATAATTAATTAAAAAGGATATTAAAATGGCTGAAGGAATTCTTGATAAAGCTAAATCACTTACAGATTCGATAAAAGATAAAGTTACCAGCTTAAGTGATTTTTTGATTGAGAACGATAAAAATGAAATAATTAATTTATTTAAAGAAAAAGGGGAGGACAAAATTGATGAAATTTTTGAAACAATAGATAGCTATAAAACTGTTTTTTCCGATGCCGGTTATCAGGTTGGAGGAATAAATGCCTCATTAGGAATTCCACCCGATATTACAATTGTCTTTAAATTTTTAGGAACGGTAGATGCAGAAAAAAGAGAATTTGTTCTGAAAGAAGCTGAGGGAAATAAACTTATTACTATTATTCTGGATAGCTTGTTTAAAGCAAGTGACTTTGGCGAAAAGATAAAAGTTGGAGATATGACACTTAAAACAATAAATGTTAAACTTGGTTTAATACCGGCTATTAGTATCGCATTAGGATAAAGAGATATGGATCTTATTGAAAGGGAAATAAAGAAAATTGAAAAAGCAATTGATAAGATTTTCCATGAAAATATTAACCTTGATACTATCAGAAAGCAGTTAAAATTATTTAACGATGGAGGTAAAGTTCCGGTTTTAGTAAGGCCCTGCACGATTTCGGATGGCATCATACAGATAAATCCAAATGAATTTGATAGTTTATTAAAAATGCATTCTGAAGCTGCTGAAGAAGGGAGATTAATGAAGTTTGTTCCTGCATCAGGCGCAGCATCCAGAATGTTTCAGAAATTATTATCAGTATTAAGTGAAAACGATGAACTTGATTTGATTGCATTAAAAAAACTGGCAGAAGAAGATAAAAACTATAAAGCTGCTTATGATCTCCTGACAAATATTAATCAGTTTGCATTTTATGATGATATAAAAGCAGTCTTAAAAGTAAATGATTCAAAATTAAATGAAATTATTTCAAATCAGCCGTTTAAGGTTCTTAAAGTTTTACTTTTTGAACACGGACTTAATTATGCTTCAAAGCCAAAAGGCGCAATTAAGTTTCATAAATATGAAAATGAAAACAGAACTGCATTTGAAGAACATATTTATGAATCAATCAACTATCTTTTAGATAATAGTAAGCAAATAAAAATACACTTCACAATTTCAGAAGAGCATCAAGGTCTTTTTACAAACATTATTGATGAATTTAAAAAGAAGTTGAAGAAAGATTTAAAATTAATTCACAGTCATTCATTTCAGAAAAAATCTACAGATACTGTTGCAGTAAATGAAGACAATGAAATTCTTTTTGATAAAACAGGAAATATTATAATGCGTCCCGGCGGGCACGGTGCATTAATTGAAAACTTAAATGATCTTAATGCGGATATTGTAATTATAAAGAATATTGATAATTTATCGGTTGAACCACTTGCAGAAGAGACAGTTTTTTACAAAAAATTATTAACCGGATATTTAATTCAGATTCAAAATCAGGTATTTAAGTATTTAAGAACACTTGATAATTGTAATCCCGAGACAGTTGATCTTGAAGAGATAATTAATTTTTGTAAAGATAAAATATTTATAAATACTCCTGCTGAATTTAACAGTTATTCCGGATCAGAAAAAGTTAATTTTCTTTATAAGAAATTAAACCGCCCAATAAGAGTTTGCGGGATGGTTAAAAATGAAGGAGAACCGGGAGGCGGACCATTTTGGGTCAAAGAAGATGATGGAACATTATCTTTACAAATTATTGAGCAAGCTCAGATTAACTTAAATGATGAACAGCAAAAAAAGATCTTCAAAGGATCAACTCATTTTAATCCAGTTGATCTAGTCTGCGGATTACGGGACTATAAAGGAAAGAATTTCAATCTTCACAACTTTATCGATCATCAAAGCGGAATTATAACTCAAAAATCCAAGGATGGAATCCAATTAAAAGCTTTAGAATTGCCGGGTTTATGGAATGGAGCTATGGCTGATTGGATTACAGTTTTTATTGAAGTTCAGATTTCAACATTTAATCCTGTAAAAGAAATAAATGATCTTTTACGCAAACAACATCAGAACTGATTGATTACAAGTGTTGAGGCGCTGACAAATTTTGCAGGAAAAAATGTGCATGTAATATTTACCTCTGTAGAAATAAATCACTTCATATAAATATCCAACTAAACAAATTCAGAGCATTTTCTGATAATCCGGATGGCACTAAGCTTGTGATTTTTAACCAGTAAAATTTTGTCGAAAGGAAGGATTATAATGGGTTTCACTGAAATCGGAGTTATTCTATTTTTAGTTGCGCTTTTAGCTTTTGGATTTGTTAATTCAAGAAAAGTATCTGAAGAATTAAAGAAATTAGGCGTAGATAAATAATTATCTGCGTCGATTTATTTCCGCTTAATTATTTGGGTTGATTCACCCTTACCAATAATTACCACATCAGCGATGTTGTTAAACAGCCCTACTTCTACAACACCGGGCAGCATTTTTATTTTCATTTCTAACTCAATTGAATTTTGTATCTCTTCTAAATGTAAATCAATTATATAATTTTCTGAGTCAGTTAAATAAACACCATTATCTTTCTTTCTTAATATTGGCTTATAGCCGAAGTCAGTAAATTTTTTAAATAATGATTTGTAACCATACGGAACAATCTCAACCGGCAAAGGAAATTTTCCTAATGTTTTAACAACTTTTGATGCATCAACTATCCAAATAATTTGTTTAGAATTTGAAGCAACAATTTTTTCAAACAAAAGAGCGCCTCCTCCGCCTTTAATTCCATTTAGATTACTATCAACTTCATCTGCGCCATCAATAGTTAAATCTATGTAGTCTAATTCATTAAAATCAAAAATTTCTATGCTTAAGCTATTTGCAAGTTTGGTAGTTTGTACCGAAGTTGAAACACATTTAACACTAAGTCCGTTATTTATTAATTCAGCAAGTTTATTTACTAAAAAATAAACAGTTGAGCCTGTACCTAATCCGATTATCATTCCATTTTTGATAAATTCAATTGATTTTTCTGCGGCGAGCTGTTTTTCGTTCATAATATTTTGATTTGTAATGAATTAAATCTTTAACAATCGTAATTTAGTAATAGAAAAATTAAAAGTTCTAATACATAATTGATTCGTTAAAAATAAAGGAGGAGTTATGCATCATTATGATCCGAGCAGTGAAATACAGGATTATTTGGTTTTTGGCGAATATGGGGATGTTAATCCATCAATAACTGATTCATCTACTTATACTTTTCTGAATCCGCAAACAATGAATGAATTGTTTGAGCAGGAAATTGAGGGGTGTTTTTTATATTCACGCCACTGGAATCCAACAAATAAATATCTTGCGGATGCTCTTTCTAAACTTGAAGATTCAGAAGCGGCGATTGTAACCTCATCAGGAATGGGTGCAATATCCTGTGTTGTTTTGCAGCTTTGTAATAGCGGTGATGAAATTGTTTCAAGCAGAACAATTTACGGAGGCACTTATGCGCTCTTTAAAAACTTTTTACCAAAGTTCGGAATTAAAGTAAAATTTGTTAACACTCAGGATTTATCCGCAGTTAAAAAAGCAATTACAAAAAAAACTAAATTGATTTATTGTGAATCTGTTAGCAATCCATTGTTAGAAGTGGCTGATATTCCCAGACTATCTGAGATTGCAAATTCTAACGGAATTAAACTAGTAGTTGATAATACTTTCAGTCCGATTATCATTTCACCGATTCGTTTGGGCGCTCATATTGTTGTTCATAGTCTAACAAAGTTTATAAACGGAACAAGTGATTGTGTTGCTGGTTGTGTTTGCAGTACTAAGGAATTCATTTCACAATTAACAGATATAAATTCCGGCGCATCGATGCTTCTTGGGCCAGTGTTGGATAGCTTCCGTGCTGCATCAATTATGAAAAATTTACATTCACTTCATATCAGAATAAAAAAACATAGTGAGAACGCTTTATACTTGGCAGAAAATTTTCACAAACTCGGATGTAAAGTTTTTTATCCGGGTCTAAAATCGCATAAAGGGCATAAGCTGCTTAAGAAAATTATGAATAAAGGATTTGGTTATGGCGGTATGCTTGCAATTGATGCCGGAACAACAGAACAAGCAAATAAAGTAATGGAAAATATGCAGCACGAAAAAGTCGGATATCTTGCTGTTAGTCTTGGTTACTTTAAAACATTATTTTCATCTCCCGGTCATAGCACATCTTCAGAAATTCCTGAAGAAGAAAGAAAGGCAATGGGTTTAAGTGATGGACTTGTCCGGATATCAATCGGTTTGGATAATGATATCAAACGGACATTTAAGAGGATCAAAAAATGTTTTATTCAGGCAGGATTGTGTAAGTAATTTTATTATTAAAGTGTTTTTATAATTTCAAAAAACTTTTTGCTTATTAAAGCCCGGTCAAAACTTTTTATTAAAGTTTGATCGGGTTTTATATTTTTATAATTATTAAAAAATTCCTGGCAGGAATCATTATAACCAAACAACATTCCTGAATTTGTAGATTCAATAATTTGCTTTACTTCTGTATTGTCATCTCCAAAAGCAATTATAGGATTTCCAGTCCGTAAAGCTTCGAATAATTTTCCCGGCACGTGGCGTGGTTCGGACGCACAAACTAAAAGTATATCTGCTTTTGAAATTTGTTTTATCATTCCCGGATAGGGAAGAAAACCCAAAATTTCAACTTTATCCAGCAAACCAATTTCTTTAATATAATCTAAAACAATTGGATCAACAGTTCCTATAAATCTTATTGTAAAATTATTACCATTATCATTCTCAGCTTTTATTTGTTTCCATAAATATTTTGGATTCTGATATGAAAATAAATTTCCGGCGTGTACAATTATTTTTTCATTTTTCTGATATTCTTCTTTCTTAAAACGAAGATCTAAAGGCAGACTTTTAAAATCATCTTCGTCATATCCCCAATACAATACATTGGTTTTGTTTTTTAAAAAATCATATTTATTCAGATAATCTTCTTCATTTGATTTAGTAACAAACACTACTTGCTTAGCATTTAGTAAAACGGATTTTTCAAAATGGTTATCAATCTTTTTTGTAATAAAACTTCTTTTCAGATTTTTGTAATAAACAATATCAACCCAGGGATCGATTAAAACAGGTATGTGGGGTAAGTTAAACTTTCTGCTTAATTTCATTCCGATTAAATGTGAACTGTGCGGCGGTCCGATTGAAACTATAACATCGAACTTTGCTTTAGTATAAAACTTCTTTGCTGTTCTGTAAGCAGTAAAATTCCAACCAACCCGGGCATCCGGAATGAATAAATTTAATCGTATCCAAAGTGAAATTTTATGAGTTAAACTTTTATTCTCAGTAGATATTGTTTCAGAAGCAATCAGCTTTTCATTTTTCTTTTTCCCAATAAACTTTCTGTAAATATTGAAAGGCTCCAAAGCATTGGATTTAATTGTAACCCAGGCAGGATCAACTTTTTTTAATAAGCTTTCATCTTTTTGAGTAAATGATTCTTCCTTAACTGTTAAAATAATCGGTTCAATTTCATCTTTTGGAAGGTGCCTTATAATATCCAATGGCCAATGAAGCGAAGCCTTTCCAGAGGGAGGCCAAAAGTATGTTATGAACAGAACTTTCTTCATTATATTGATTAAAATTTACTGAGCTAAATATTCTGTATATTCATTTCAAATTTATTGATTTATACATTCAATAAGAAAATGATTCATTACTTAAAGGTTTATTATTTTTGTAATGAAGATTAACTAATAATAGATGAATTATCTAAAAACCTTGTTGAGGATGTGATGAGTTTAAATTTTAAAAACCTTCAGAAATTTATCGTAGTTGGTGACAGAGTCTTAATAAGACCGCAAGAAGATTCGAATAAAACCAGCAGTGGATTATATCTTCCTGCAGGCGTAGCTGAGAAGGAAAGAATTCAAAGCGGCTATGTAATAAAAGTCGGTCCCGGTTATGCTACATCTGCACAAAATGAAGATGAACCGTGGAAACAAAGTGAAGAACAGGTTAAATATATTCCGCTTCAGGCGAAAGAAGGGGATCTTGCAATATTTTTAAGGAAGGAAGCTTTTGAAATTGAGTTTGAGAAGGAGAAGTTATTGATCGTACCAAATCCTGCGATTTTATTACTAATCAGAAACGATGATTTCCAGGTATAATTTCAGAAAATCAAAACTGCAATTGCAAACAGGAATGAAGATGCAATTACTAATTTTGTAATTATGGAAAAATCATTTGTTCTTTCTTTTGCAAACACTCTTCCGTAGTTAAAATCAACAACCTGAGAATCGTTTAATATCATTTGTTTCATAATTATTAAATTATTTTATTGAAAAGCGTATGAATGAAACAATTAACTAATATCATTCTACTGAATAAAGTGATGCAATAATTATGCTAAACTTCAGCTTAATGCTTTCTTTTGAATATAGACTAAAAATAAAAAGGTTGCGGTGAATCGTTTGAGGTTAAATTTTAAGCGACATTTCAGACGTTTTAAATGACCGATTTTGCTTTGGTTGACCTAGTCTTCCCGTATTTTTTTTAATCTTCTTTGAAGAGTCCTCTCGCTTACTCCAAGTATGGAAGCTGCTTTACGGACGTTATTATTTAATATGCCCATTACATTTATGATATGTTTTTTTTCTGCCTCTTCAAATGAAATTAAAATTTCAGATTTCTTTAATTCATTTTCAACAATTTCTGTAACCCTGGGAATTTCAACTACAGCTAATCTCTGATTATCTTCTGATTGTACAACCGAATTGAAAATAATATTTTCAAGCTCTCTTACATTTCCCGGGAAGGGATAATTTCTCAGTTGAGCTATTGCTTCTCTGGTTAAGCCTAAAATATTTTTATTATAAGTTTTGTTGGCAATTTTTATAAGATTATTTGAAAGCAGAATAACATCGTTACCTCTTTTTCGTAAAGGCGGTAAACTAATGTGTCCTCTGTTAAGTCGATAATAAAGGTCAGCCCTGAAGTTTCCTTTATTAACTGCATCAACCAGATCTCTGTTAGTTGCAGCAATAATTCTTATATCCAGTTTAACCGGATTAGAGCTTCCGATTTTAAAAATTTCATTGTATTGGATAGCTCTTAAAAGTTTACCTTGCAGCTCTTTTGGTAATTCGCCAATTTCATCTAAAAAAATTGTACCCCCATTTGCTGCTTCAAAATAACCAATTTTATCATTTGTTGAACCTGTGAAAGATCCCTTCAGGTTACCGAATAATTCACTCTCGAATAGTGATTGCGAGATGGAAGCAAGATTGACTGCTATATAAGGTTTGTTTTTTCTTGGAGAAAGATCGTGAATTTTTTTTGCAATTAAATCTTTGCCTGTGCCGGTTTCTCCCACGATTAAAATAGTTTCATTAGTTGGAGCAAATATTTCCACCAGATTAAAAACTTTATGCATTACATCGGAATCAGTAATAATGTTGGAGAATTTATTTTCATCAACAGTTGTTACCGGAGTATCACCTCTTAAAACATCTCTTTCTTTTTCAAGAAGCTTATAACCAATTGCCCGTCTTATTGTTAAAAGCAGTCTGTCCGTATCCGGAGGTTTAATGATAAATTCATAAGCTCCGAATTTTATTGCTTCGAGTGCAATATCTTTATCATCAACTGCTGTTACGATTATTACCGGGATATTGGGATATTCAGGAGTAATTTGTTCTAACAACTGCAAACCATTCATCTGCGGCATATAGATATCAAGCAGAATCAAATCAATTTTCTGAGTTCTTAGAATCTCTTTTACATTCAATGGATTTGATTCGGTTATTACATTCGGATAACCTTCTTGATTTAGAATGCTTTTAAGCAAATCTAAATAAGCTATTTCATCATCGACTAGTAATATTGTTTCTTTCATCATTTAATGCTTTCTCATTCCTTTAAAATTAAATAGAAGGGAATGAATTTTCCTGAATTGAAATATGATTATTTTTTTAATAACCCGGCTTTATTTTATTCATACCAGGATACAATCTCAAAACCACCAGTACCCGGGAAAAACGGAGGAGAAGCAATAAGAAATCGATCATCATATTTGTAACGCTTTGCAAAACCAGTTGCGATACCACCATTGCTTCCAATTGTCCCAACTGCTCCTCTGGTTTTCTGAATAATTCCGCCGATCAAATTTATATTACCTCTAACTACTTTTCCTCCAATCGGAGTTTTACTGTCATAATTTTGAACACTAAATCCACCCTTCTCACAATATATTGAAGCTTGAATATTTATATCCTTGCTGTTGGGCTTGTTATCAGCTATCATTACATTATTTTCAGCACAAATACCGAGCAAATCTGTAGAATTTGGATATAGTTTTGGATCTTTATTATACACTATATCATCATCTAAATAAATTGTTCCCTTACTACTTCCTGTAGATAAAGTACTATTACAAGCTACGGTATATTGCCCCTTTACAGTTCCTTGAAGTCGAACAATAGAATTCTTTACAAATATCATTCCGTTATTTGCTGCTGTCGGCAGGTACACTGTGGTATAAGGAGTTTTGTAAGAGAACTTATATTTTAGCGAATCGTTTACAAAACATAAATAGACCGTGTCTTTTCCGGTAAACTTTAACCCATCGTCATCTGCGAAAGTCTCTAATTCATCAACAGCATCTTTGGGTAATGGCAGATCAACTCCCGACTCATAGCCACCTAAAAAATAAGGCTTATGCTTATTCTTGTTTTTGTTATCATAATATTCAATATTTTTCAGACTGCTTGCTTTACCAAAGAAAACCGGGCGATTGGCTGCTCTTAAAACATCTTGTGTGTGGAAAGGACCCCAAACTGTATCAGTTCCATTCCACCAAATTGTTCCCCCTTCGCTAACAGAAAAATAGGCAAATTTAGAAAACTTACTGGGTGAAAGTGTAACTATTACTGAACTACTTGCTCCATGGTAAGTTCCGGTAGAAGTGATTTTAATAATTTTTTTATACCCACCGCTATTTTGTACGGAAACATTTAATTTTCCGCCGGAAAAACTTTTATTTGAATAACCATCATCCCAGGTTGGGTCAATAAAAACCTGATTAGAGGCAAGATTAGCGCCGCTAACAGCGATATTATGTGCGATCATTTCGCTGTAATAGTTTACCATATTACCAACTGAGTCAGTTGAAATACGTCCGAAATTTTTAATTGCAACCATAAATAAAAGTGTAAAACCGATTATGGTTATAAATGTTGCTTTACCAGCCATATTACTTTACCTGTTTCTTAAATTTCTTGAGACCATTCTGATTTGACGCCAGAATGCTTTCGAATATTTCTGATCATAGGCTTCTGTATTCTCAACTGTTAAGTTTATTTCAATTGATACTATGCCGCCATTGTGTCCAATTGGTGGATTAATAGTATCACCAAGAGCATCAAAATAAACAAGTCTAAACTGTGTTATTCCTAAGTTTGCACTTTTATGTTGTTCTCCATTTAACACTCTGTATAACAATCTGTCCCTCGGATTACCAGTAGAAGATAACTCCGATATTGGACCTAAATAGTAATGTACTGAATCAACATTTCCATCTGAATCAATATCTGAATAAAACTTAATTTCAGATGAATCAGCATATAAAATAGCTTTCATTGGATCTGGAATTAATGTCCAATCTGCACAATATCCTATTTTTCGAAAATCATATTCAATTATTTGTGCAGAAATGGCAAGATTTTGTTGTATTGTTAACTCACCACTATTATTATAGGTTTTTTCGGTAATTGAATCGCTGAATCTAAAAGCTATTGACATTAAAACTCCGCCAATTATAACTGAGCCAAGAATATCAAGTATAGTTGTAAATCCCATATTATTCCCTATCTGAAATGCCAGTAACTATAAATTGTGGACATCTTAATTGTGTCTTTCATTGATTCACTAGTTACTATAATTTCCATTTTTTTATGCCAGGTTCTATAACCAACTTTTTCCTCAGGGTTGTTTGGTTCAACATAATAGACCTTACTGTAAACATCAAATGCTGCTAAAGGCAGATGTGTATAGCGATAATGAAAATCATTGTAATCATCGAAATCATCAAAAGTAGCACTTGAATCTTTTATTTCATCTGCATTACGACCAAGAGGATAATTTGTAAGCAAAGAGCATGCTGCAACTCCGTTAGCTACAGTATTTGCATCAAAAGCCTTTTTGCTCGCTTCTTCTATAAGTGACGTTGCAAGAGAAACAGCAAGTAATCCTAATTTTGAATCCTGCATTACTGAATCATTTGCAAGAAGGAAATTATTCATTTTAAGGATTGTTAATGATAATATTAACAGTGCTCCAATACTAAAAAGTGTTTGACCAGTATTCATAATTTTAACTCTCTATTGTCTCATTAATATCAAACATCATGCAACTTAAAATCCCTAAATGATACAAGTTGGGTTTAGTAAACAGAATTATTTTTAGTGGGTTCTTTGTCGTAGGAAAAAGTTTACATTTAATCAGTAAATTTTACCTCCAAAATGTCGATTATGATTAAATTAAAACGACATTTTTAACGCCTAAATTATTACTTTATTCTTTATAAACTGTTAAGAATGTTTTGAAATGTCTTTAATGGAAAAAAATCAATAAAACACTGTAGCAGAAAAAAAATAATGCGGCAAAATTTGATTTTAAAAAAAATAGTGTTTGAGATCATATAAAAGCAGTGAGAATGCTTGAGAATATTTTTTTGTGTCCCTGAATAAGTCATTAATATCTTTATTTATTCTACTTGCTCTTCATAGATCTTTTCTAATATTTCAGAAAGAGTTTTCTTTTCTATATTAGTTAATGCTGATGAAATATATTTTCCTAATACCTTTACTTCAGGGTGAACTTGGTTAAGTAACTTAATTCCTTTTTCTGTTATCCGTGTCATCGAAAGTCTTTTATCGGTTGAAGAATTATATCTTTCAACCAATTTATCTTTAATCAGGTTATCGATAATTCTGGTTACATCCGGTGCCGGTTCAATCATTCGTGAAATTATTTCAAAGCGGGGATGACCTTCGGGATAGATGCCATTTAAAATTCTCAAAACATTATATTGCGGCATTGTCAATCCATACTTACTCATAACTGCTTCGTGTTTTGAGCGAAGAAAATAAGAAGTAACTAATAGGTTTAATAATACTTCCTGATCTAAATTTTCAAATTTATCTTGTTTAAGCCATTGTTTAAGTTTTTTGCCCATCTTGAATAATAAATTTATTTGTGTTATAACACAAAGTTACTGCTATCAGATGTTAATTAAAAGAGTTCTTAAGTGATTTTGATTGCAGTTTGTTTATTTGAGTGAAAGATCAAAATCTGAATTTCAAATTTTTAATTATTCCATCTTTCCAGAACTCTGTTCATCAAACTGATAATTTGCATAGCTTTCTCTAAGCATTATATTTATTTTTGATTTCAGAAATTTGTTTACAAAAGAAAGTTTATGATTTTTCTTAATCCCGCAGTTTTATTAGGATTATTAGCTGCAACAATACCTATAATCATTCACTTGTTCAATCTAAGAAAACTTAAAAAGATTGAATTCAGTACACTTGCTTTCTTGAAGGAATTGCAGAAGAATAAAATCAGGAAGATAAAACTAAAACAATGGATTTTACTCGCACTCAGAGTATTAATAATTCTGTTTGTGGTTTTAGCTTTTGCAAGACCGACTTTACAATCTATTCAGATTGGCGGAACAACTTCTGCAGCAAAAACTACTGCTATATTTATACTTGATGATACATTCAGTATGTCTGTTGTTGATCAGAAAGGATCATACTTTAATCAGGGAAAAGAAATTATTAAACAAATAATATTACAACTTCAGGAAGGCGATGAAGTTGGTTTGATATTAGTTTCAAATCCAACCAATGAAAATAAATTAACAACAAATTTTTCCGAGTTTATTAAAAATCTTGATATGTTGAATTTATCATACTCAACAGGTGATTTAAATTTTTCAATTATAAAAGCTGCTCAGCTAATTTCAGAGAGTAAAAATTTTAACAAGGAAATTTATGTAATCTCAGATTTTCAAAAGAATAAAATCAATGATGAAAAAGCACAAAATGATTTAAGTGAACTATTAAACGATAAAGTTCGTCTTTATTCTTTTGATCTCGCCGATAAAGATATTTTTAATCTTTCAATTGATGATCTGGAAATTAATAATCAGATATTCGAAATAGATAAACCAATAAGTTTTTCGATAACGATCACAAATAATTCTAAGCAAGATGTTAATAGCGGAGTCGTTTCGTTATTTATGAACAATGAACGCTCGGCTCAAAAAAGTTTTGATGTTGCTTCGGGGCAATCAGCAATTGTTGATATTGAAGCAACTCCTAAAACAACTGGCTTTATTGATGTGGTTGCTGAGATTGAGACTGATGAGATTGAACAAGACAACAAGCGTTTTGCAAGCATCTTTATTCCAGAAAAAATATCTGTCGGATTGTTTGCAGAAAACCAAAATGATTTAATCTTTGTTGATCTTGCTTTGCAAACAGCGGGAGAGGGAAAATATCTGATTGAAAGAAAAAATATTAATCTGTTAACTTCTCAGCAGTTAAGTAAATATCAAACAATAATTATTTCTGCAAATAATGTATCAAACGGAATTGAGCAATTAAAAGATTTCGTTAACAACGGCGGTGGTTTGATCTTGTTTCCATCATCAAATCCTGATGCAGTGTCTTTTAACAGAACATTGACACAGCTTGGTTTAGGAAATGCTCAAGCCTTTGTTGGAAAGGTCAACGGAAGCGATATTAAAATAAATTTTGATAAAACAGATTTTGGCCACCCTGTTTTTCAGAACATTTTTAAAAGTGATGATAAAAAGAAATATGAATCGCCCGAGCTTAATGCATATTATAAACTAACACAATCAGGTAAACAGATAATTTCACTTGTTGATGGTTCTTCATTTTTGGATGAAATTAAAATAGATAATGGCAAAGTTTTTCTTTTTAATTCATCACCGGTTTTAAGCTGGAGTGATTTTCCGATCAAAAGTATTTTTGCTCCTTTGATAAATAAATCAGTTGTTTATCTTTCTGCAAAAGATAGAGAACAAAATGTTTTTCTTGCTGGTGAAGAAATCAGTGTAAATCTGAAAGGCTCAACTCAATCGCAAATTAAAATTGTCAAACCGGATAAATCCGAAGAGTTTATCAATCTTGACCAAAATCAAAGCAGGGATTATTTAACTTATCGCAACACACAAACTGCTGGTAATTATAAGATTTATTCCGGTGAGAATCTGATTGAGGATATTTCAGTTAATACCGATCCAACTGAATCGAAAACTATATATGCTGATAAAGATGATTTTGAAAATTATCTTTCTCAGATAAATTTTAAAGGAGTTTATACTTCAATCGATAAAGATGAAAATATTTCACAAAAGATTATGCAGGCAAGATTCGGCTCTGAGCTTTGGAGATATTTTTTACTTGTTGCTATAATTTTAGCCTTGGTTGAAATGACCATCGCACGAAATACGAAAAAAGAATTGGAAGGAATTAATAACCAGGCATGAGTGTATGAATATATGATTGCATGATTGCGTGAATGCATTAATGCATGCAATCATTCTTTCAAGCATTCTTGCTATTAAATACTTTAACAGTATAATAGAACTAAATGATAGAGATAACACATAAGACTACAGAACGGGCAATGCTCGTTGCACTTGATACGAAAGAATTCAGTAAAGAAGTTGTTGAAGAGCATCTTGCTGAGCTTGAAGAACTTGCAATTACAGCTGGAGCAGAAACAATTTTTAAAATTATTCAAAGTAAAGCAAGAATGGATTCTGCTTTTTATATCGGCAAAGGAAAAGCTGAAGAACTTGCTCAGCTTGTTGAATTAAATGATATTAATATTGTGATATTCGATGATGATTTATCGCCAGTTCAATTAAGAAATCTTGAAAATCTTTTTAACAAAAAAGTTGTTGATAGAAGCGGATTGATACTTGACATTTTTGCATCAAGAGCTAAAACAAGAGAGGCTAAAACTCAGGTTGAGCTTGCTCAGCTTCAGTATATGCTGCCACGATTAACAAGAGCTTGGACTCACTTATCAAAACAATACGGCGGAATCGGAACTAAAGGTCCTGGTGAAACACAGATTGAAACTGATAGAAGAATTATCAGAACGCGAATTGCTCATCTGAAAGAAAAATTATTGCAGATAGAATCTCAACGCTCAACACAAAATGCCGGAAGAAAACACATAACAAGAATTGCTTTAGCTGGTTATACAAATGCCGGCAAATCAACATTGTTCAATCTGCTTACGAGTGCAGATGTATTTGCTGAAGATAAATTATTTGCTACTCTTGATTCCACAACACGGACTCTCGATGTTCACGAAACAGAAAAAATAATTATCACAGACACAGTTGGATTTATCAGAAAACTTCCGCCTCAGCTTGTTGCTTCGTTCAAAAGCACTCTTAGTGAAGTTCAGGAAGCTGATATTATTTTTCACGTTATTGATGCTTCTCATCCATTTTATGAAGATCACTTAAAAGTCGTGGAAGAAACATTAAAAGAATTCGGAAGTAAAGACAAGCAAATTATAAAGATATTTAACAAAATTGATCTGATTAAAGACAAAGCCAAAATAGATTTTATTCGCAATTCGCACAAAGATTGCATAATGATTTCAGCGAAGCGCGGAATAAATATTTCGCAGTTAAAATCAAAGTTGAGTGAAATTGTTGAGAACACTTTCGTAAATGAAAAAATTGTTCTTGGATTGAACGAATCTAAAAAGGTATCTCAAATTCATTCCCTCGCAGAAGTCCTGAAAACAGATTACGACGAAGACGGAATTAAAATTCATTATAAAACAAGTAAACAAAACGCAGATAAATTAAAGAAGATTATTTATGGCACTTAAAAAACTTATCGTTGATGGTAAATCATTAACACTTGATAAAATAGAATTTTTCTTAAATGAAAATCCTGTTGTAACACTTTCAAATGATTCAAAGAAAAAAGTAATTAAAGCCCGCGCCTTGATTGATAAATGGGTGAAAGATGGTAAAGTAATTTACGGCGTAACTACAGGCTTTGGAGAGTTTGCAAATGTAAAGATCTCTCAAAAGGATATTGAAAAACTTCAGGAGAATTTAATTGTTTCACATTCAACTGGAGTAGGCGATCCGCTTCCGCCGTTTATTGTTAAAATAATGATGCTGCTTCGTGTTAATGCACTTGCAAGCGGTCATTCTGGAATCCGTTTGGAAACTCTTGAGCTTTTAATTGCAATGATGAATAACAATATCATCCCTGTTATTCCTTCTCAGGGTTCGGTTGGATCAAGCGGCGATCTTGCACCATTATCTCATCTTGTTCTAGCAATGATTGGTAAAGGTGAGGTGCAGATTTATAAAGATGTAATGAAAGATGATCAGCATAAAATCAAAAAAGTAAAATCATCTGCTGCGCTTAAAAACTTTGGATTGAAACCTGTTAAGCTTGCTGCAAAAGAAGGTTTGGCATTAATCAACGGCACCCAGATGATGACGGCGTTTGCATCGTATATTTGTATCGAAGCAAGAAAATTAAAATTGATTGCTGATATTGCCGGAGCTTTATCACACGAAACTTTACGTGGAACTGATAATGCATTTGATTTACCATTGCATAAGTTAAGACCATTTCCCGGACAAATTGCAGTTGCGAAAAATATGCTCGCGATGATTCAGGGAAGTGAGATCCGCGAGTCACATCGTTTTAATGATCCGCGTGTTCAGGATTCATATTCTATTCGCTGCATTCCACAGATTCACGGAGCATCGAGAGATTCGATAGATTATGTTTGCTCAAGAGTTGAAATAGAAATTAATTCTGTGAATGATAATCCACTGATTTTTCCTGAAGATGAAGCTCATCTTGAAGGCGGAAATTTTCACGGGCAGCCGATGGCTCTTGCTTTGGATTTTATCGCCATTGCATTATCGGAATATGCAAATGTTTCCGAACGAAGAACTGAAAGAATGTTGAACGGTTCATTGAGTAGTTTACCAAGATTTCTTGCAAAGAACGGCGGACTTAATTCCGGTTTGATGATTGCACAATACACCGCTGCTTCGCTTGTATCTGAAAATAAAGTTTTAGCTCATCCTGCAAGTGTGGATTCAATTCCAACATCTGCTAATCAGGAAGATCATAACTCAATGGGATCAATCTCTGCGAGAAAATGTTTTCAGATTCTAAAGAATGTTCAATCGGTTTTAGCGATTGAAATTTTAACTGCTTCTCAGGGACTCGAATTCCATAAGCCAATGAAGTTTGGAAAAGGAACTGAAGCAGTTTACAGATTTATTAGAAAATATGTATCGCCTCTTTTAAACGATAGAATTATCTATAAGGATATTGAAAAGGTTAAAGAACTGATATTGCAAAATAACTTTTTAAGCGAAGTAAATAAAATCGTAAAATTAAATTGATCAAAGGATATAGTTAATGAAAACATTCTTGTTAACATTTGAACACGGACCGAATTATCAATCTGAAAAAAGTTTTTACGATCAGCAAGATTGGGAAAACCATTCGCGATTTGCAGACAAATTGTTTCTTCAACATAGAGTAACAATGTGCGGCGCTTTGAAAGATGAATCAAAAGTAATTGCAGTTGCTACGGGTAAAAATGAAAGTTCTATCAGAAACTTGTTTAAGGATGATCCTTTTGTAAAAAATGGTGTTTTAATTTTAAGTCACGTTGATGAATGGGAACTTTATTTAACTCCGGAACATATTGATGAGTGAAGTTAAAGGAAACATTAACATTGATGTTATCGGAACAATGTCGGGCACATCATTGGATGGACTTGATATTTGCTTTGTGAATTTTACCTTTAACGAAAATAAATGGAGTTACAAAATCCATATTGCTGAAACAATTGAATATGACAGCATCTTGAAAGACAAATTGGCAAATGCTCACTTGATGGATGCACAATCATTTTCAAAACTTCATTTTGATTACGGAAGATATTTAGGTAAAAGAATAAAAGAATTTATTGATAAACATTCGATTGACCCAAAGTTAATTTCTTCACACGGACAAACTATTTTTCATCAGCCTGAACTTGGTTTTACAACACAAATCGGGAAAGGTGCTTGTATCGCTGCTGAAACTGGTGTCGATACGATTTGTGATTTTCGTTCAACTGATGTTGCATTAAATGGAAATGGCGCTCCTTTAGTTCCAATTGGTGATAAATATCTTTTTTCAGAATATGATTATTGCTTAAATCTTGGCGGCTTCTCGAACATTTCTTATGAAGGAAATGATAAACGCATTGCTTATGATATTTGTCCCGTAAATTTTATACTGAATTATTATATGAAACAAAGGGAAAAGGAATATGATAAAGATGGCGAGACAGCAAGAAGCGGCAAAGTAAATGAAGCATTGCTTGAAGCTCTGAACTCTCTTCCATACTATTCAAAAGCGGGACCAAAATCTCTTGGCAGAGAAGATGTTGAAAATGATTTTTTTCCATTGATTGATTCATTCCATCTAACTGTTGAAGATATACTCAGCACTTATTGTAAACATATCGCCGTTCAGATCGGCAAGGAAATTAAAAGAGGAAAAGTTTTAGTTACAGGCGGCGGTGCGTTTAATAAATTTCTGATTGAACGAATGCAACAAAATGCAGTTCAATGTAAATACATTCTGCCCGATGCGCAAACAATAAATTATAAGGAAGCATTGATCTTTGCATTTCTTGGTGTGTTGTATAATTACAACATTGTCAATTGTTTATCTTCAGTTACAGGTGCAAAAACAGATTCAATTTCAGGCTCACTTTATAAAGCTTTCAGATAATTGCTTTTTATTTCGATAAGTATTTTATTGATTTAACTCTGTGTTACTCTGTGCTTTCTCTGTGTTTCTCCGTGTAAGGAATTAGAAAAAGGAGTCAGGAGACAGGAGTCAGAATTTTTTCAAAATTCATATAGTCCCAAAAGAATTTATTTGTTTTTGCAAAAGAGACTTAATTAAGCACAGGAAGTTAGATAACATAGAGATTGCATCAATTATATTAAAAGCAAGTGGTTCTATTTTAATAAAACTGTTTTAATTGTTTGCTGATATTCGTCAGCTTTCATTTGAATGAAGTAAATCCCACTAGGAAGTGTGCTTCCTTCATTGTCTTTCCCATTCCACTGAACATTATGTTCTCCAGCGGGAAGATTTTCTTCTAAAAGCAGTTTTATTTCTTTCCCTAAAACACTAGATACTTTAATTGTTGTGTAAGAAGACTGATTTATATAAAATTTAATTGTTGTACTTGGATTAAAAGGATTTGGATAACAGGGGTAAAGCAAAAATTCTCTTGAATTTTGTAAATTATTTTCTTCAATTGAAGAAATTGTTGTATCGCCCCAAATTATCTCACCATTAATAAATGCACCAGTACATTCTAATAAATTCATTTCTCCTGTGGTTTGATACAAACCAAGGCCAAGGGCATAATGATCTTGGGCATTTATTACATCAGGGTATAGAAGATAATTAAGTTCAAATAAACCAGTAATATTGTTAATATACTTGTTATTAAGCCTATATATAAATCCATCAAATTTACTCTTTAATGTATCTCCAACAATATTACTAAATTCAAAATACTGTTTCGCACTATTATTCCAGGGTTCCCAATGAAAAATTCGCCCAAGACTATCTAATCGTTGCAATGATAAAGAAGTATATCCAAAGGTGTGATCAATTTCTTTAACAACATAATAATAATTATTATCTGGCATAACCGTATCCCCTATTATTCTAACAGAATTTATAATCGGAATACTACCACTAAATCCCTCATACACCCAATAATTACCAATATGTAATGGATAAAATTCTTTCCAGTCAACTGTTTGTTTCTTTACAATTAATGTCCCATACTCTTGTTCATCAATTACAGCACCCCAAAAATTGCCAAAGTGCATCGAAGAGTTTTGTAAGTCTTTTTGGTAAAATATTATTCCAAAGTTTTCAACTATAGTGTAAACCTCTGTCTTACTGTTATTCTGATTATACAAAGCAAAATCAATTGCTTGCAGCGTATCACCAAATCCAATTACAGTATATTTATCAATAACTTTCCAATAATAGTTTGGTAAATGCGCCGGATAAGTTTGATTCATATTGAGAGTGAAATCAAATAAAAGATGATCTGAAGACTCATAAAAAATTATTACATTACCGATAGAATCAACTCTGAGAAATTCATACTTGGGCAGATAGTTAACACTGTTCGCCTCATTTTGCCATTTTACTTTTTTATAAGTTAATCCGTTACTCATTAAAGTATCATTAAGGACTTCTCTGCTGATAGAAAACTTTAAATATAGAAACTGAGAAAATAATGTAGTGGTATCATCTTCAATAAATTCCCAGAAATCCCCAATACTGTTTGGAAAAAAATTCCTCGAGACTTGAATATTTTTTGGAATATTATCTGATCGCTGAAAATAGTTGACAGCAGTTTTGGGATATTTAGTAGCTTCACTGACACTATAATTTTGAGCATTAATGCTAGTGAAAATAGTTAGAACAAGAATTGTAATACTAATTAGTAAGCTTATTATCCTTCTCATTTTATAATTCCTTGTTTTATAAAAAACTGTTTAGTTCATTTTGCCAATCTATGTAAAACTAGTTTGGTAAAAGTAAATGATAAATGTTAAATGCTCAAGGTTAAATGAGCAGTATAAATTATTGTTAAGAGAATGCTGATGTAGTTTTAACGATAGCACACTGATTTTTATGATTGTTTATGATCATAACCGATTTAACTCTGTGTTACTCAGTGTCTTCTCTGTGTCTCTCCGTGTAAGGAATAAAAAGAAGGAGACAGAAGTCAGAATATTTCTTTAGAAATTAGAAAACAGATCAAGTAATAAAATTCCATAAACTTCTTTCCTGTCTTATAACTAAATTTGATCATCAAAAATATTATTTCTCGGAGAAGTTATGTCAATCATTCTTGATGGTTCCAGCCTTACAGTAGAAAAATTAGTCCGCATAGCAAGAAACAAAGAACAAGTTGAATTGAGCAAAGATTCAATTGAGCGAATAAAAACCTGCCGTGCAATGCTTGAAGAGAAAATTCAGGCGCACGAAATAATGTATGGAGTTAATACCGGCATCGGTGAGTTTTCTGAAGTTGTTTTGAATGACGATCAGGTAAAACAATTTCAGAGGTATCTAATCTATAATCACTCTGCGGGTATAGGCGAGCCAATGCCAATTGAGTATGTGCGTGGAGCAATTGCAGGAAGAATAAATGTTCACGCTCATGGTAATTCAGGTTGTCGACCGGAAATTACTTTAACACTTGTTGAAATGCTGAACAAAGATTGTATTCCCGTTGTATGTGAAAAAGGCTCTGTAGGTGCTTGTGGAGATCTTGCGCCAATGTCACAAATCGCTTTGCTTATGATGGGCGAAGGAGAAGCATTTTATAAAGGCGAAAGACTTCCCGGTAAAGAAGCGTTTGAAAAAGCTGGAATAAAAATTCCAGGGCTTCAGGCAAGAGATGGGCTTGCAACAATTAATGGATCAAATTTTATTACTGCAATAAGTGCTTTGCAATTGTATGATATAAATCGCTGGCTCAAACAAGCTGAGATTGCTGCGGCAATGTCGCTGGAAGCGCTTCTCGCAAATATGAAACCATATGATGTAAGATTGCATAAACTTCGTGGATTTTCAGGGGCAATTCGTAGTGCAAATTCAATTAAGAAATGTATAGAAGGAAGTGATCTTTTAAGTGGTAAGCTTAAAATAAAAGTTCAGGATGCGTATTCGATGCGTTCAACTCCACAGGTTATTGGTGCTGCACACGATGCGGTTGCATATGCAAAATCACAAGTTGAGATTGAATTAAATGGTGTGGGCGATAATCCGATTTTTATTCCCGAGGATAAAGTAACTTTAACTGGTGCAAATTTTCAGGGGACACCAGTATCACTTCCTATGGATATGATAAGCGCAGCAGTTACAATGGTCAGCGTTCTTTCTGAAAGAAGGATGAACAGATTGAACAATCCTGCGTTAAGTGTAGGGCTACCGGCATTTTTAACTAAAGGTGCGGGAATGTTTTCCGGTTTGATGCTTAGTCAATATACTGCTGATACATTAATTGTTGAGCAAAGAATTTTATCCAATCCTGCATCAATACAGTCGATTCCTGCTGCTGCTGATCAGGAGGATTTTGTTTCAATGGGAATGAATACTGCGATTAAAAATTCTCAGATTCTTGATAATGCTTATGGAGTTCTTGGAATTGAGTTTATGGCAGCTGCACAAGCGCTTGATTTTCGTGAGCATCAAACAGGAAAAGGTGTTGAAAAGGCAAAGGAAGTTATTCGTAGGTATGTCGATTTTCTCGATATAGATCGTCCGCTTTATTCTGATCATAATAAGATGAAAGAGCTTGTAAAATCTTGTGAGATACTTGAAGAAGTTGAAAGAGTAATCGGCAGTTTAGAAGGATAGTTTCACGCAAAGACGCAAAGGCGCAGAGAAATGCACGAAAATGAAATATCGAAAATAATAGTTGATTGTGCTTTTAGAGTGCATAATGAATTGGGACCTGGTTTGTTGGAATCAGTTTATGAAGAAGTTTTGTCTTATGAATTGAAAAAGAAGGGATTAAATATTGAACGACAGAAAGGTATCTCGGTTAATTATGATAATTTAAAAATGGAATTGGGTTTTAGGGCCGATATTATTGTTGAAAATAAAGTTATAATCGAATTAAAGTCAATCGAAGAAATTGCACCAGTGCATTCAAAACAATTATTGACTTATCTTCGATTAACTGGATGTAAATTAGGCTTGTTGATTAATTTTAATGAAGCATTAATTAAAGATGGCATAAGAAGAATTGTTAACAATTTATAAATCTTTGCGACTCTGCGTCTCTGCGTGAAATATTAAGAGGATAAATAATGGAAATATTATTTTTAATAATCGGTTTGATAATTGGATTTGTTATTGCTTTCTTTTTTCTTAAGAGCAAGAAAACAATTTCCCTTGATGAAGCAAACAAATTAAATGATCAAATCAACTCACTTAAAGTTGAATCTGCAAGATTAACTGAACGTATTAAACTTTTTGAAGATGATAAACTTTCGCTTCAATCCGATCTTGATAGAGAAAGAGATAAATCTGAAAAACTTACTTCAGAAAACTCAACACTGAAATCTGATTTTAATAATCTTCAAACAAAACTATCAGAACAAAAAAGTGAGATAGAAAATCTGCAGGAAAAATTCACAAAGGAATTTGAAAATCTTGCAAACAGAATTTTTGAAGAAAAAGGGAGTAAGTTTTCTGAGCAGAACAAAGAAAAACTTAATGAGATATTAAATCCGTTAAAAGAAAAAATCTCTGACTTTGAAAAGAAAGTTGAAGAGACAAGCAAAGAAAGTATTAAAGGTAATGCATCGTTGCGCGAGCAGTTACAGATGCTAAAAGAAATGAATCAACAGATTACTCAGGAAGCTAAAAATTTAACTACTGCATTGAAGGGGCAAAGTAAAACTCAGGGCAATTGGGGTGAGTTTATTTTAGAAAGCATTTTAGAAAAATCTGGTCTTGTAAAAAACAGAGAATATGTTGTTCAGGAAAGCCTAACAACAGAATCAGGAAAAAGATTTCAGCCCGATGTAATTGTGAATCTGCCCGAGAACAAGAGTATAATTATCGATTCAAAAGTTTCATTAGTTGCGTATGAGAGATTTGTTTCCTCGGAAGATGAAAATCAAAAAGCCCTTGCTTTGCGCGAACATATTAATTCAATTCGTTCTCATATAAAAAGTTTAAGTGGAAAGAATTATCAGAATTTATATCAGCTCGAAAGCCTGGATTTTGTTCTGATGTTTATGCCGATTGAACCTGCGTTTGCACTTGCTGTTCAATCGGATCCATCAATCTTTACCGATGCATTTGAACAAAACATTGTAATCGTTAGCCCATCAACATTGCTTGCAACTTTAAGAACAATCTCAAGCATTTGGCGGCAGGAAAATCAAAACAGAAATGCTTTGGAAATTGCAAGACAAAGCGGTGAAATGCTTGATAAATTTACTGCCTTTGTTGATGATTTGATTTCTGTAGGTAAAGGTTTAATTTCTGCTAAAGATAATTACGATAAAGCAATGAACAAGCTTACAGAAGGTAGAGGAAATCTTGTGAGTCGTACTGAGAAGATTAAAAAACTTGGAGCAAAGGCGAGCAAAAGTTTACCGCAGTCAATTCTCAATCGTGCAGAGGAAGATTAGAAAGTGGAGCTGATCGGGATCGAACCGACGACCTGTTCGTTGCGAATCCCGATACATCGGGACTCTCCCAACTGAGCTACAGCCCCATTAATTGTTATTTTAAACCACCCATTTTTTTGATCTCTTCAAATTCATCTTTTGTAATTGGCATAACAGATAATCTGTTTCCGCGTGCAACCAATCTCATCTTTTTTAATTTTGGATTTGATTTTATTTCTTCAAGAGTAACCGGAGTTCTAAATTCCTTTTTAAATTTTATATCAACCATAAACCAGATTGGATTTTTAGGATCAGCTTTTATATCGTAATGATGATTATCAGGATCAAATTGTGTATGGTCAGGATAACCTTCTTTTATAACTTCACAAACTCCCATAACTGCAAGCGGATCGGCATTGCTATGATAAAATAAAACCTGATCTCCTTTTTTCATTTCATCCCTCAAAAAATTTCTTGCCTGATAATTTCTTACTCCATCCCAAAAAGTTGATTGGTTTTTACTTTTCTTCAGATCATCAAAAGAAAAAACATTTGGTTCAGATTTTACAATCCAATATTTCATTCTTATTCCTTTTCTATTCTTTTAATTTATATAAATAAAATACAGAGGAAAGCGCTTTTATTCAATTATTCCTGGCTAAGTTCGATACTTTAAATCTCAAATCCGATATAGGACATAAAAACAAAGATAATTTAACGGACAAATAATTATTTCTTAAAAATTCTTCCTTATGACTGTCTTTATTGAGCTAAATGGGATTGTTCATATAACATTTT
>JAKIZM010000023.1 GCA_022708025.1 Bacteroidota bacterium
GATGGTAATAATAGAATCTTGAAATTATCTTTAGCAATGAGGAGGCGAAGTTGGTTTGAAGGAATTTGGTCCAGTACAAATCTCTTCAGTTGGCCATTTGTTGCATCAATAATAAATTTCTAATGACAAATCTGGGTTAATTATAAATTGACACGACTTTTGGCATAGTCTTCCCTTTCGGATAAATGACGGAATTAGAATAACTAAATGTTTACCTGGTTTTAACCTCAGATTTTTCTGCTAAAAATCTTATGATAGAAATCTACTTTTGTCAGTCTGTGTAATTGGACAGGATCATTTTAGCCTTTATCGAAGTCTGAAGGTCATTCCCCGTTTATAGTTGTCAGGCTGAGCGTGCTTGTCCCATTTGCGGCGTCGAAATGTGACCTCGAATAGTTTAAGTGGGCGTGTCATACTTCGACATGCTCTGTATGACAGGGTGAGTTGAATCGCAAAATGAAAAGTGTGAAGTAATTATAGTGCTGTTGGGATTAGTGAACTCATCCTAATCCTTCTCTTGGCAAGAGAAGGACTTATTGGTAGAGATTACTTTTCATTTGTAGCGTTAACAAAAAAAATATTTAGTCATCATTGACAAATAAAGTCTTTCCCTTTTTAAGGGAGAGATTTAGAGAGAGTTAAATTAGCTTTAATCATAAACAAAAATTAGTTGAGATTGCCTGTCCCGTTTGCGGGATCGAAACGTGACCTCGCATAGTTTAATGTGATAACTCATACTTCTACACAAGCAAAGCGGGATAAACAGGCTTCGTGTGACAGAAGAGTTATATCAATGATATGGAGCTAGATAACTACTGGGTTGGCAAGCAACAAGTGCGGTTAGTGAACTCATCCTAATCCTTCTCTTGGCAAGAGAAGGACTTATTGGTAATGATTACTTTTCATTTGTAGCGTTAACAAAAAAAATATTAAGTTATCTTCGACAAATAAAGTCTTTCCCTTTTTAAGGGAGAGATTTAGAGAGAGTTAAATTAGCTTTAATCATAAACAAAAATTAGTTGAGATTGCCTGTCCTGTTTGCGGGATCGAAACGTGACCTCGCATAGTTTAAGTGGGTGTGTCATACTTCGATATGCTCTGTATGACAGGGTGAGTTGAATCGCAAAATGAAAAGTGTGAAGTAATTATAGTGCTGTTAGGATAAGTTAACTCATCCTAATCCTTGGGGTAATGATGACTTTTAATTTGTAGTGTTAACAGAAGAAAGTGTTAAGTTATCAATGACGAACAAAGTCTCTCCCTTTTTAAGGGAGAGATTTAGAGAGAGTTAAATTAGCTTTAATCATAAACAAAAATTAGTTGAGATTGCCTGTCCCATTTGCGGAATCGAAACGTGACCCCGCATAGTTTAAGTGGGTGTGTCATACTTCGATATGCTCTGTATGACAGGGTGAATTGAATCGCAAAATGAAAAGTGTGAAGTAATTATAGTGCTGTTGGGATAAGTGAACTCATCCTAATCCTTGGGGTAATGATTACTTTTCATTTGTAGCGTTAACAAAAAAAAATATTAAGTTATCTTCGACAAATAAAGTCTCTCCCTTTATAAGGGAGAGATTTAGAGAGAGTTAAATTAGCTTTAATCATAAACAAAAATTAGTTGAGATTACTTGTCCCGTTTGCGGGATCGAAGTCTGACAGAGCGTTTCATTATTAAAAACAGCTTGACTAAGGCATAACATTCAATGTGACAATAATTTTTTATTAGACAAGAACGGGAAAGACAAGCCATTTCTCCTACAAAGAAAATAATCAATATCATCAGTGTTCGATTAAAATTTCAGAGAAACGAGAAGTAAGACCAATAACAATGAATGACTTAATGACCGATGACCAATATCTATCACTCTCTTTGTAAGAGAGGTTAGGTGAGTTAATTTAATTAATTGGAACACGGATTTAACTGATGCAACTGATTTGAACTGATTAATGATTAAAGACATCCAACAACAACAAATAACTACTTGTCCGCCTCAGGAGGAATGACAAATGACTATTGTCCAGTAACGCTGGAAGCAAGAAGTTAATAAAATAAAAATGAAGCCTGAAGACTGGGCTACCAAAACAGGTTTTTAAATTAATTTAAAATAAAAAAGGTTGGTAAATTTTACCAACCTAAAATCAAATGTTATTAATAAAAATATATTTACTAATTGTTGACTACTGATGTAATTTCAGAAGGAGTAACGGTAATAACTACGGTACTAAAATTATACCCTGTTGTGGCTTTAACGTTAGTAAAAGTAAAGGTACAAGATTGAGCAGTTTTTGTCAAAACCCATTTAATATTACCGATTGAAGATGTTTCTAACTTTGGAGGGATTACAAAACCACCATTGCTTACGCCGCCTGAGTCAAAAGTATTTCCACCACCACCAAGAGCTTTTGGCTTTTTATAAAACTGCTGAGCCATTGCACCAAGGTTTGTTCCTTCTGATACCAATGTATCTTTTGCTGACTCTTCAGCATTAGCATTAAATAAGTTAATACCTACTACTATAGCTATACCAACTATAATAACGCCAAGTACGATTAAGAGAAGTTGTTGTTGACCCATTTCAGATCTCCTTTATTTTGTTTTAGATGTAAGTTAATTATAAGAACTATTTAATTTTATATTAATTTATTATTATCGTTTCAACACTAGATGGTGTAATAGTAAATTGTACTTTAACCGAATCGTTCCCTGAAACTAATTCATTTCCCGTGCCAATCATTATAACTTTATCTGGACTAACCGTGGCAGTAAAACTTCCATTCGGACTATTTACCATTTGAGGCGGAATTTCCCAATTAGCGAAAGACCCCTGTCCCCCACCAAAAATAGTTGGTTTTCTATAATAACTAAGAGCATTGTTTGCAACACTAATACCTTCATTTATAACAACATCTCTTTTGCTTTCAATACTATTTGTTTTAAACAAAGCAATACCAAGTATTATAGCAATACCCACTATTATTACGCCTAAAACTATTAAAAGTAACTGTTGTTGTCCCAAAGCCGGATTCCTTTATTTTTTCTTAATCACTTCCATTGCTATGCCAGTAATTATTACTTCATTTTTTTTCATAAATAAAAAAATCAAATTCCATTCAAATTGTTATGGATGTAATTTTTACTTAAAATTATTACTGCTAAAGTAATTTTTACGTCTTTTACACTTGTCGGTTAAATATGGTAATATTTTACAAATAATTTATTTAATTATCCTTGTTTTACTTAATGTATAATATCAGGATGGTAATAATTGTTAGCAGTTTTCAGAAATGGGGACAAATTTGTCGGCAATATTTACAGGTAGTTTTTGATAAAAGGTAAATATTACTGCAACACATTCATACTATTGATTTATCTATAATACTTCATTCTATACAAGACTTTAAATATTATCTTCAATTAATAATATTATTACATCAGTTAAAATTACAGGGATAATTTAATGATGATTATGATTTTAGATAATTATTAATCAGCTTGATCTAATTAAGCATTCCTAAATAATTTTTTTTGTTTAATCAGGATTAGCCTGTATCCCCCTCTGCCAATATTTCAGATTCAATTATTTAGCAAACTCTTTTTCCTTTAATTTTTCCAAGTATTCTGCTTATTACCTGTTCCCTATCTGCTGCCTATGTGCCCGGTATATGTCCCCTACCTAAACCGTAACAATTACATTTGTATGAAATTTTGACAGTTTATTGATACTTAAATTATAAATTGCATTTCGAAAAAAGGATTTAACCGCAATAGTACGCTGAACTTAATGATGATTATGATCTTAACTGATCATAATTTAATCAGTCTAATCTTTGTACTATTCCTAATTAATTTTTCATTATTGAATGCTTCGCGTAAAACTAAAGAAAGTTATCATTGAAAGTAATAAAAGCAATAGCACACTGATCTTTATGATGAATTATGATTTAACTGATCATAATTAATCAGCCCAATCTGTGTACTATTCATAAATAGTTTTTCATTATTTAATGCTTTGCGTTAAAATAAATAAAACTACTATTGAAAGAAGTAAAAGCAATAGCACACTGATCTTTATGATGAATTATGATTTTAACAGATCATAATTTAATCAGTCTAATCTGTGTTCTATTTATAAATAGTTTTTCATTATTTAATGCTTTGCGTTCTTAGCTTATCTTTCGCGGGCTTTGCGTGAAACTAAAAGTAGTTATCCTTGAAATGACTAAAACAACAGCACACTGATCTTTATGATGAATTATGATTTTAACAGATCATAATTTAATCATTCTAATCTGTGTACTATTTATAAATAGTTTTTCATTATTTAATGCTTTGCGTTCTTAGCTTATCTTTCGCGGGCTTTGCGTGAAACTAAAAGTAGTTATCCTTGAAATGACTAAAACAACAGCACACTGATCTTTATGATGAATTATGATTTTAACTGATCATAATTTAATCAGTCTAATCTGTGTACTATTTATAAATAGTTTTTCATTATTTAATGCTTTGCGTTCTTAGCTTATCTTTTGCGGGCTTTGTCTGAAACCAAAATAATGTTTGGCACATTAGACGAATTGATTCGTCAGAAATGTTTTCTCGTTTATCGTCTGTCCAAGCCCAATCAATCATTCGCTGAATAGAAGTAACATCAGAATAACTTGGATATTGATGATGAATAAACGGTGTCCACCACGAATCTCTATCAGCCATACTGAATCTCATCAAATGATTGTGAAGAAAATCGCTGTTGAAATAGTGTTTCGGTTGCGATGTAATTAAAAGAATTGTGCTGATAAAATAATCGTGCAAGTCGTGTTTTTGAATTACAACTTCATTTATGTAATCTTTTAATTCTCATTGATTGTTTCTTTCTTTCGCCAGATAATGCTTTCAACAAATGCTTGTGCTTTGCAAAAGCGGTTTTAAATGATTTATCTATTTGTGTCTATTGTGGATCGCCCATTGATTAGAAAAATTTGGCTTGCCATCCATATTCAGAATTATCAGAAAGAACACAATACGCTTCAACTCCACCATCAGGTGCAGCAACTCTGATAAATTTGGATTTGTTTGAAATTTGTTCCGCTCTCGCTAATTGGCAAACAAGTTCTTCAAATCCATTTTTTACATCTCCGTTAAATGCTCGTAATGTGTTCCACTCTATATTCATAGTTTCAATTTTTTCAAATGTCTTAACGTTTCTCGTTCTACTTGTTCAAACTCGGGAAGGTCTTTGATTTGTTCTTTCAATGAAGAGTGCCAACGTCCTTTGTATTGCGGTAAACGCTCATTGAGTTTTGTTGGAAAATCTTCTGCATTCAAATTTTTGCTTTCGCACTTGGTTTTAAATTCGTTTATGTAGTAATCAATTTCCATTTCGTGCAATTGCAACAAATACCATAAGTCGTAAAAATCCCGTGCCTGCATACGTTGCATTATTGAACGCATTTTTTCAACCAATATTTCTTCCAATGGATAACACAATAATTGATGTTCTTCCAAATCGGTGTAATCGGTAAACACATTTTTTATCACGGGTTCAAACATTAATTGTTCACTTCGTGAAATATCAACTTTTACACGTTTGTTGCTTCCTTGTCCGCCAAGCGGACCAATGTAACTGATGTAAAAATTGATTCCACCGTCTTCGTGTTGGTTGTCGTCAATAATTTCAAGCGGAATGTTCGCTTCTTCTTTGATAAACTCAAATGTTTGTTTGAACCAATCAAATATTTGTTCGTTGGCTGTTTCGTTGTTGAGCAAAGTAAAATCAAGGTCTTCCGAAAAACGGTAATCTTCAAAATAGATTTTCTTCAACACCGTTCCGCCTTTGAACACGATTGCTTTTGAAAGCTGTTCGTGTTTAGCAACGCCAAACAAAATCCAAGAAAGAATATAATCCTTTTCAATTTGTTGGTCGCGAACGCCTGCGATTCTTGCTTTTTGTTGTATTTCGCCCGGTTTTATCATTTACGTATAAATAGCTGATTTAATAGTTTCTGTTTCTAAATTTTGTAACACACTCCAACGTGTATTGTATTTGCCTGTTTTGGGTAGTTCGGTGTCAAGCGTGATGTATGAAATTGTTTTTAGTTTTTGTAATTCACCAATGATGTGCGAATTGATTTCAAGCAACTCTAACAAAAATCCTAAACGTTTTATCACGGCTTGAGAATCAAAATGCTTTGCGTATTCAAGCAAAGTGTCGTATTTGATTTTGTCTTTAGAAAGGTAGATTGCTCTTGCTATTTCTACAATTCCACCTGCGTAATTAGGTTTGAACAAACAATCAATAAAAGTCTTTTCTAAATCGGAACACAATACTTTGTGAAAACTGTTAATCCACATTTTTTTCGCTCCGAAAAAATGTGTTGAGTTGTGATAGATAAATTGAAAAGGAACTTCTTTGATTTTTATTTCAGAAGGTCGCAACTGTTTTGAAACAACGATTTGTTCTTTCAGCGAAGGTTGTGTTATCAAGTTATGAATTTGCAAAGCCGAATAATAAGCGATGTAATGTTGCGCATCGTTCACAATGTATTCGGCAATCAAATGCCAATCGGGCATAAAAGTTTCAGCATTGGCTTCATACGGAATAACGTAATAAACTCCTTCTTTCAAACGCATCAAAAGTCCACGTTTGGTCATATCGCTAAGCAATTCACGAATTGCTCCGTCTTTTGAATTTGGCAATGCTTTTTGAGCCAAAGGAAAGTCAAAGCAAGCCTTATTCTGTTCGTTTAAATACGACAGAAGTTCGTTAGACTGTTTTGAAATATATTTATATCTCATAGAAATAATATCAGGAATTTACTGACTACAAAGATACTAAAAATATAAACGGAAACAACAAAAGTACTTTCGGATGTTTAAAAGTCAGATTCTAACTGATAATTGTGATATGAAACGTGTTTTGTTGGTGGGTGGGGAAAACGGCTCTTTTGCAAACTTTGGTCTGTGTGTTGGCTTGTGCAGTTTGTAAATGTGCCGTTTGTGTGGTGGGTTCAGAATTTCAAAATTTTTTCGCGGTGGGATTGGCTTGCATTTTTCTTTTCTGCACTTTGTTGTCAAGGTTTCGCTTGGTTTCGTAGTGGTATCCTACGCTTGCCCATAACTGTTTAGTTTACCGTATCGGTATAACATTTAATTATTGACTGAGTTTTCTTTTAATCTCATAAGCCAATTACACACAAGGTATCAAAAATTTTCTTTGGGTTTTTATCTTATCCTTTGCAGCTTTGCCTGAAACCAAAGAAGTTTTTTGTGAAAGTTCCATCTTTTTATTTTATATTTTATTAACTTTTATTATGACATTTGATAAAAAAAATAAAAGACAAATTATTGCTGATTATCTTGATAAGCGTAGTGAAATTTTATTCACTTATATTTTCGGATCCTTTACTTATAAAGAGAAATATCACGATGTAGATATTGCCGTTTACGTAGAAGAGGCTTTGAAAAAGATGAATTAGGGAAAATTCCGTATGGTTATGGAAGCCAATTCATAAGTGAATTAAATAAATTGACGAAAGAAAACATTGACTTTATTGTATTAAATAATGCCGGGCTTACATTTCAAAAAAAAATCATCGAACAAAGCGAATTGCTTTTTTGCAGGGATAAACAAAAGAGAATTCATTTTGAAAACTACATCCGCAAATTATATATCGATTCTGAATATCTTAGAAAAATAAGAAGACACTATTTAAAGGGGAAAATATCAAATGCCTGATATAGAGATAATTGAAAGACGGATTTCTTCTTTTATTGAGAGTCTTGATAATCTAAAAAGACATAAGAAAGTTTTTTTGAAGGAGTCAGAAGTCAGGAGTCAGAATGTTGGGGGGGGCCTCGAAAAGGATTTTCGAGTTACAAACTCACACTAATGTGGTTTTAGATTAATTGAGTTTGGTGGAACACGTGGGTGTTGGATCAAGAGAACTCATCCTAATCCTTCTCTTGGCAAGAGAAGGACTTGTTGGTAGCGATTACTTTTTATTTGTAGCGTTAACAGAAAAAGTGTTAAGTTATCTTTGCCAATAAAGTCTTTCCCTTTTTAAGGGAGAGATTTAGAGAGAGTTAAATGAGCTTAAACAACATATAAAAATTAGTTGAGCTACTTCTCTCATTTACGTAATCGGAACGTAACCTTGTTATAAAAGCACATTGATTCTTATGCTGTGACTATGATTTTAGATGATCCCAAGTATTCTGTTAATCTTTGCAAGTTTACGAAGTGAATAACCAAATTCTTTTTGCTAACCTTAATATGCAATTCCCGCAACTGCTCTGTGCTTACTTCTGAAGGGCATTCATTTATTAATGACACTGCGCTTGCAGTTTTGGGAAGCGCTTTTGTATCTCTTATAGAATCTACGTCTGCAAATAACATAGTCAGGCGGTCAATTCCGCTGTGAGGAAGAAAGGAGAATTGCGAGTATTGAATTATTTAGCTTCTAAAAATTCCTCTATGGTAATACCACTTTTTCTTATTTGACCTTTTAATAAACCGGGAGCGAGTTCTTTATGATTGGGTATTGATAAGGTAGGTTTTGAATCGTGATAAAGAATCATATGACTGCCTGTTTGATGATCAAATTTATATCCAAACCTTTAAAATATTTTTACCGCTTTTTTTCCTGAAATGTTTGAAAGTATGCCCACTAAACAAGCACCTCACCTAAAAATATTTCCGCTTCCTGATCATACATTTCCGGATTAAATCTTCCTCTGCCTGTCTCAACTTTTATCCATCCCCTAATTGCATCCTTTATGTTAATTAGTGCTTCATCTAATGTTTTTCCCTGACTCATACACCCTATGAGTTCAAGGACATCAACAACATAACCTTCATACTCTTTATCGTATGATATAATCACTTTAAATTTCATATTGAACGCTCCTTTAATCTACACTTAGTTTATTTACCAATATAAACACTAATAATCTAATTCATCATTCAATAAAAATCAACTATTCACATCTGTCCACATTTTGTCAGGTTCGCTTTATGACTCATTAGCTAATAGTCTCAACTATTCATTTTAACATCTCGTTACTGCCTATTAATATTAAATAAAGCAATTAGACACTGATCTTTGTGATGATTATGATCTTAATTTAATCAGTCTAATCTGTGTACTATTTATAAATAATTTTTCATTATTTAATGCTTTGCGTTCTTAGTTTATCTTTCGCGGACTTTGCGTGAAACTAAAAGTAGTTATCCTTGAAATGACTAAAACAACAGCACACTGATCTTTATGATGATTATAATCTTAACTGATCATAATTTAATCAGTCTAATCTGTGTTTTAATCTCTCTTGATACCCTTGGTGATACAAAAGAGATTCCCCTATGTAACGATTAAAAAACATTGGAATATGAATCTATATATTTTTAAGATGTTTGTTTACGAATTATAAAATTTTAAAAACCTTTAATCTTGTTTTATAAATTGCTTTAGGATATTTTATAATCATTCAAATAAATGATTAACAAGAACCAAAGGATAATAATATGTCAGAATTGGTTAAAAAGCTCTGTGAAGAAGTTGCTCTTCTTCCGCGAGAGGATAGAATCGAACTAATAGAGAAATTGTTGCAAAGCCTTAATACGCCGGGCTTGGAAGAAATAGATCAGTTATGGATGGAAGAGGCTGAGAAACGGATTGGTCAGCTTGAAAGCGGAGAAATGAATTTGCAGGATGGAATAAAAGTATTTAAAGAACTCAAGGATCGGCTAAATAATTGAAATTTTCATTTCATCCGGCTGCAAAGTATGAATTAAGCCAGGCAGCAGAATTTTATAAGCAAAAAGAATTAAACCTTGGTTTGGATTTCCTTGAAGAAGTTTATAGCGCTATAAAAAGGATCCTTGAATTCCCTTTATCATTTCAAAAATTTTCTGTTAACACAAGGAAGTGTTTAATCAACAGATTTCCTTTTGCTATTATTTACCAAATAAAAGAAGAAGGAGTAATAATTCTTGCAATAACCCATCTATCTCGCAAACCCGGATATTGGATCGAAAGAGTAAAGAAAAGTGATGACTGATTCCGGGATTGTAATAAACTACTTAGTTACTGTACCCGTATAATATTCAATTACTAATTTAGCTCCCTTTTAATTTCTCCTGACAATGGCACACTGATCTTTATGATGATTATAATCTTAATTGATCATAATTTAATCAGTTTAATCTGTGTACTATTTATAAATAATTTTTCATTATTTAATGCTTTGCGTTCTTAGCTTATCTTTCGCGGACTTTGCGTGAAACTAAAAGTAGTTATCCTTGAAATGACAAAAACAACAGCACACTGATCTTTATGATGATTATGATTTTAACTGATCTTAAAATAATCAGTCTGATAAGCGAACTATTTTTATTATAGAACATATATGTTTAGTCAGTGACAAGGACAAGAAATTTAATCTTCGTATTCTTCGGATTTTAGAAAATCGTTTATCAAGTAATCATATTGTCCCGTATTAGTTTTCCAAATTTCTAGTAGTCTTTTCTTGCTCCAAAGAGGCGCACGTGTTATCAATAAAATTTTATCGTAATATTTAGCAAGGGCAGGATTCCTAATTTCATTTTTTCCAGAAACTAAAGTTTCTCTATAACCAAGTGGAATACGGCGTTCATAGTGACCAATTCGCCAGGGGAAAATACAAGGATGTTTAGACAAAAGGGGGTCGGACAGCGCAGATGGATCTAAGATATAAGATTGATTACCAGCAAAAAATCCAAAAAATCCAATGTTAGGCATAATAATATATTGTGTACCATTTCTTTTTTCCGCTTTACCCATATCTACCCAAATAAAAGAAGGCATACTCTTCCCTTTTACTCCATCAATAAAATTAGAATATTGGTAATAAAAAACTCGTTCGTCGCAAATACCAAATTTATCAACACTAGCATACTTAATGAAGAGAGTATTTTTGAGACTAATTGAGCCTGCCAATATTATTATTAAAATAAATGATATTAATTCAGGTTTTGTATTTATTTCTATCTGACTAAGAATTATTAATGCAACAAGAAATGAAGCACTAAAAAATCTTCCAGCCATAAAATCACCACCCACTGAGATTGTATAAATCAGATAGAAAAATATTCCAATAGAAAATGATAAATATTTACGATTAAATTTAACTAATGTGAGGATTAATAAAAGAAATATTAATACTAAGGTAATAGGATCTAATTTGAAACTTGAATAAAAGTATTTAAAACCTTGAATCACTAATTCAAATCTAGGAATACCTGTATTTAATTTAGCATATGCTGTATTAGGGAACAGAAAGCCATAATATAAAAGCGAAAAAAGCTCCCATATAATGAAAATAGAAAATCCCAATAGTATTAAGTAATAATTCTTATATGCATTATTTTTAATTATATAATATGCATATGCTGGTAATAGCAATAAAACACAATCCATTCTATTGACCATTATTAGAGCCAATATAAACGTTAACAAGAAAGTTTTTGTTTTCCCGGTTTCAAGCTTAAAGTATGTATAAGCAAATAATACTATTAATAAATTTGTCAAAGGATTTTCTAAGCCAGAAGTTGAATAATCTATAAAAGCTTTAGAAAAAATAATTGCAAGCAAGACTATAATCTTATTTTTAGTAGTAATGGGCAATCTAAAAGAAAGAATGAAAACAGCGGCTAAGGAAAGAACCATTGAGGTAACTATGGAAGTAAAAAATATTTCTCTTGTAAAGAAATAGAATAGTGAAAGCAAAAAGAGCCAAAGTGGATGAGTAAAACTTTGTACACGTTCAGCAATATTCCATCGTAATCCATATCCATTGACAAAATTATCAATCGTTCTAAAGGTTATATATGAATCATCACATAGCCATGCTGTCTTGATTAGTAAGACGATATATATTATAAATAATAGTAATGAGGTATAGAAAAAGATTTTTTTTTCAAAACTCTGTTCAGTCAAACTTACTTTAGTCTTATCCATTATCCAGGATTTACTTAATAAATAAATGGGTGTTACTTTATTAACTATTTAACAAATATAAGACCAACAGTTAGTTACAATAAAGAACTAAAAGTTTTTAGGAAAAACAATGCATAACCTTTATCGAAACTGTTTTACACTCTTTTTTTACCGGAAAACTTTTCTGTCAAAATAACGCACTCAGCAAGTTAACAATTATTACAAAGTTGTCTTTTCTTCAATTTCTCCAAGTATTCTGCTTATTGCCTGTTCCCTATCTGCCCCCTATGTGCCCAGTATGTGTCCCCTACATAAACCGTAACAATTACATTTGTATGAAATTTTGACAGTTTATAGATACTTAAATTATGAATTGCATTTCGTAAAAAGGATTTAACCGCAACAGCACACTGATCTTAATGATGTATTATGATTTTAACTGATCATAAGTAATCAGTCTAATCTGTGTTCTATTTATAAATAATTTTTCATTGTCGAATGCTTCGCGTAAAACTCAAGAAAGTTATCATTGAAAGAAATAAAAGCAATAGCACACTGATCTTTATGATGAATTATGATTTAACTGATCATAATTTAATCAGTCTAATCTGTGTACTATTTATAAATAATTTTTCATTGTTTAATGCTTTGCGTAAAACTAAAGAAAGTTATCCTTGGGAGAAATAAAAGCAATTAGACACTGATCTTTGTGATGATTATGATCTTAATTTAATCAGTCTAATCTGTGTACTATTTATAAATAATTTTTCATTATTTAATGCTTTGCGTTCTTAGTTCATCTTTTGTGGGCTTTGCGTGAAACTGGGTTTGGAATATTTTTACTGCTAAAGCACAGAGAGTTTCGGATATAGGATGTGGGAGATTGTATATTGGTCAAAATGTTCAATGAAAATATGGTTTACTGTTTGATCATTCCTTATCTAAATCAATTTTACCACAAAGGGCACCGAGGTTTGGAGCGTTCGCTCTTCGTTTTAGCAAAGAGGGACAGATAATCTTAGTGTAGCAAGAGTGTTTTTGGGAAGGATTGGAACACGGATTAAACTGATCAAACAGATTAGGACAGATTAATCTTAAATTTATTCTGCTGCTTTGTTAAACCACCCGAAAGAAAATTCCTTTCATTTTTCGTCTCGCGTCTTTCGTCTTTTGTTTTTCGTTTGCTTATGTATTCAATGTAAAGCTTATCAAATTAAGCAAGTAAACAAAATTGATATCCTATCTAACCTTAATATGCAATTCCTTCAACTGTTCTTCACTAACTACTGAAGGTGAATCATCCATCAGCGATACTGCACTTGCGGTTTTAGGAAATGCAATTACATCACGGATAGAATTCTCACCAGCAAAAATCATTGCCATTCTATCGAAGCCGAATGCTATTCCGCCGTGCGGTGGTGCACCGTATTTAAATGCATTCATTAAGAAACCAAATTTCTGTTGAGCTTCTTCTTCTGATATTCCAAGCGCTTTAAACATTTTAGCTTGCAGTTCGGAGTTATGAATCCTAATGCTTCCGCCTGCTATTTCGTTTCCATTCAGGACCAAATCATAAGCGCGGGCTTTTACTTTGCCGGGATCTGTTTCCATCAATTGGACATCTTCAAGTCTTGGAGAAGTAAACGGATGATGCATTGCATAATATCTTTTTGCCTCTTCATCCCATTCAAACAATGGAAAATCAGTAACCCAAAGCAATTTTGGTTCAGAGTCTTCTTTGATCAGGTTCAATCGCTTAGCCATTTCCAATCGAAGAACTCCCATTGTATTCAGAGTTTTTAATTTTGGACCTGACAAAATAAAAATAAGGTCACCGGCTTTTGCACCAAGAGATTGGATAAGATTTTTCTTTTCTTCATCGGTAAAGAACTTCATAGTTGGTGATTCAAGCTCTGATCCATTCCCATTATCTTTAACACGAATCCAGATCAATCCTTTTGCACCGTAACCTTTAACAAAATCAGTTAAAACATCAAGCTGATTTCTTGTATAATCTCCACAGCCTGATGCAAGAAGTCCGGTTACAATTCCATTGCTATCAATTGCATCTTTAAATACTTTGAATCCGGTATTGTTAAAAACACTATTAAGAGTTTTCATATCAAGATTAAAGCGAATATCTGGTTTATCGCTGCCATATTTTTCCATTGCCTCATCAAATGATAATCTTAACAAAGGAGTTTTTAATTCTTTATTCCAAATCTCAGTGAACAATTTTTTCATCAATCCTTCGACGGTATTAAAAACATCTTCCTGATCAACAAAAGACATTTCAACGTCTATCTGAGTAAACTCAGGTTGACGATCAGCTCTCAAATCTTCATCACGGAAACACTTAACAATCTGAAAGTAACGATCCATTCCTGCAACCATAAGCAGTTGTTTATACTGCTGAGGTGATTGTGGAAGAGCATAGAATTTTCCTTTATGTAAACGGCTTGGGACTAAATAATCCCTTGCACCTTCCGGAGTGGATTTCATTAAAACAGGAGTTTCGATTTCGGCAAAGTTATTTTCATCAAAATATTTTCTTGTAACCTGATACATCTTATGACGAAGCAGTAGATTCTTTTGAAGTTTTGATCTCCGCAAATCCAGATATCTGTATTTAAGTCTTAAATCTTCGTGAATATCAATATCATCTTTAATCTGAAATGGAGGAGTTTCAGCTTCATTAAGAATAATTAATTTATTAACCATTACATCAATATGTCCGGTTGGCAGTTCAGGATTATCAGTATCTGCAGGTCGCTTTCTTACAACACCTTCAACTGAAATTACATATTCGCTTCTTAGATCCTTCGCATCCAAATGTGCTTGAGAATTAAAAGTTGGCTCAAACACAACCTGAGTGATTCCGTATCTGTCTCTTATATCAATAAAAATAACTCCGCCAAGATCTCGTCTTCTATCGACCCAGCCGTTAATTACAACATCTTCACCAATATTTTTTTCGCGTAACTCTCCGCAATTGTGCGTTCTTGTTTTAAATTGCATAATGCTCTGAATAACTCCTTGTAGAATTTGAGGGCTAAAAATAAAGAAATGATGGAGGGCAATCAAATATTGATTACTTTATATTACATGATATTATAAAAATATTTTTTGATTTATATGAACACAACAGAACTAATCCGCAAAAAAAGAAATAATGAAGCTCTTACCAAAGAAGAGATTCTATATTTAGTAAACAACTTCACAAAGAGTAAAATTCCTGATTATCAGTTTTCCGCATTCTTAATGTCAGTTTATTTTAACGGAATGAATAAAGAAGAAACATCAGCTTTAACAGAGGCTATGCTGTATAGCGGCAAAGTTCTGAATCTTAATTCAATACAGGGAGTTAAAATTTATAAATGAGAAGTGTCCCCAAAATATCAAAAGAACAAAAATTATTGTATGTGATTATACTCTTATTCATCTTGACTAGATTATATCTATTTCAATACTTAGGTATAGAATTTGGGTATAACTTAGATGGTCTTATCCAATTCCTTGATGTAAATTGCTTAAGGCAAAATTTATTGCAAAGCATTTTTTATCTTCACAGCCAGCCACCGTTGTTCAACTTATTTATCGGAGTATTTGAAAAATATCTCCCTGATTATTCAAAAGACATTGTTCAGTTTATTTTCTTATTCATGGGATTGATTACCAATATTGCTTTGTATAAAATCCTTTTAAGAATGAATATCAATCTTTATCTGAGTTTTATATTAACAATAATTTATCTAATTACACCTGCAACCATTCTCTATGAAAATTTGTTTTTCTATACTCATATAATAATTTTCTTTTTGATTTTATCCTGTTATTTTCTTTTAAGATTCATTCAGAGCAAAAAATTTAAAGACATATTTTTATTTTCTTCGTTTTTATCGTTATGTGTTCTAACAACAAGTTTCTTTCATGTAATCTGGTTTTTTTTAATTATAATAACTTTGATATGTTTTTATCCAAAAGACAAAAAAGTAATTATAAAGTCAGCGTTAGTTCCTGTTTTTTTGATTGCAATTATGATTGCTAAAAATTATCTAATCTTTGGCAATTTAAATTTAAGTTCTTGGCTTGGAATGAATCTTTATAGAATAACTGTTAATGAACTTAGCCTCAATGAGAGAAGAATTTTAACTAAGGATGAAAGATTAAGCAAATTTTCAAAATTTGACCCATTCCCTGAGATTGATTCGTTAGAAAGTTTAAAAGAACTAAAAATCCTTGATAAGACTGGGATAGAGGTTTTGGATGAATATAAAAAGAAATCCGGTCATACTAATTATAACAATATATTATATTTAAAAGTATCTAAGATCATCTTTAAAGATGACATATATATTATAACACATTATCCTGATGTCTATTTAAAAGGAGTTTTAAAAGCATTCCATTTATATTTCAATCCACCAACAAAATACAATTTACTCGAACCAAATATCTATAAAATTTGGCGATTTAACAGTATTTATAATCGATTTATTTACGGAACTTACAACAATAGAGGCCCTGGTCTTCTATCATTCTTTTTTATAAGTCTAATGATTATAATTAGTATAGTAATTATCCTTAACAAAAATACTGAAAAAAGCTCAAGGGTAGTTCTTGTGTTTCTAATTTTCAATATTTTATATGTTATGCTATTGGGAAATTTCCTAGAATATGGAGAGAATAATAGGTTTAGATATTATACGGAGATCTATCATTATATAATTTTGGGGATTATTTTGAAATTATTTATTAAAAATTTACAAGAAAATAAGTAATGAATTAAATATGCTTTTACTTGGATTTTTAGCTTTTCTGCAAACGGTTCTTTTACCCGGGTATGTCTTTATAAATATTTTCAAGGTAAAGACCGAAAGTAATATCCAAAAATGGATTTATATTTTTGCATTCAGCCTGTTTGTAAACTATGCTTTAGTTACAATTCTTGTAACTCTTGGTATTTACAAGTTTACTTCAGTTGTTGTAATAATTGTTTTAGAATTTTTATTTATAATCTATTTGCTGTTTAAAAGAAAGATTAAACTTAACATTTCAATTAAATTCCGGAATCTGATATTAGAATATTTATCCTTTTTAAAATCAATCACTACAGGAGGCAGGGTATTGTTTTTAATATCAGGTGTGATTGTCTTGTTTTATGTTTCTTTATTCTTTGCAAATATTGGAACGATTTTTTACTTTGTTGATACTGTCTATCATGCTCATCACTGGAATACCTGGTCAATAGATTTTTCTAATAATATTTTTCCCATAGAGTCTTCACATTTTCCACAATTGATTCCAACTAATTGGTCAATAAGCTATCTATTAATTAATGAGCCAAATGTTCATTTCTTCCCTAAAAGTATAATGCCCTTGTTTTTCCTGTGTAATCTTCTGTTATTTCTCGCTCTGGGCATTGAGAAGAAACAATATGTTTATTTCTTTGGACTAATTATTTATGGGTTATTTGCTCCGATTATTTATAGTTTGGGTTTTATTGCAGATGGAAATGCCGATCTTCCTGTTTCATTTTTTTCTTTTCTGGCATTTTATGCATATCGGAAAACTGATAAAGCAGAATTTAAACTAAAAGAGTATTTAGTTGTCTTTCTATTTGCTTCAACTGCTGCTGGTACTAAGCTAGCAGGATTTTATGTCTTCTTCTTCCTCTCTCTTCTATGTCTATATAATCTGGTTAAAAATTTCAGACGATTAACAAAAAAAGAGATTATTAATTTAATAGTGTCTGTAATCTTAATATTAATTATAAATTTGTTTTGGTATTTAGTTAAGCCAAAAGTTATGGCTAGTGGACTGCATCAACCTGAGTGGTTGGCGGAGGGATATCTGAACATTTTAAAGAATGCCTTATATTTAGTTTATAATAATTTCGGGCTGCCGGTTGTCGCATTTTTAATAATAACAATATTCTTTAGCCTTTTAACTAAAGAGGCAAAATATATAACTATGGTGTTTGTTATCCCGCCAGTAATTTTATGGATGTTTAAATATAGTGCTGATTTCAGAAATTTAAGTTTCGTCGTTCCTTTTATTTCGTATGTATCAGCATTTGGTGTTGAGAAGATTTACAAAATATTAAAAAATAAAAGGGATAGTTTAGTAATTGAAAAAGAGCAGAGTAAAGTAATTATAGCGGATAAAAAAAATCTTTTACGAATTACTTTATGTTCAATTATTTCACTTATTTTTTATTTAGTCGCAATGAGCGATTCGTTCTACCAATTTTTATATTGGATTTATTCATCCACAAATAAATATTATTTTCATTCAAACAGAATAATTTATTTTACAGATTTTACTTTCTTTGTTCATGTGGATGTTTACCAAAAAGTTATTTCCACTATGTTTTTACTTTTATCCATTACTGGTTTGTTGTTTCTCTTAAAGCTACGACTGAGAGATGTTTTTACAATCTCTATTATTGGAATTACAATTTTGAACTTCACTTTACTTACAAAACAAAATATCTTAGATTGTCAAAGAGACCAATTTGATAAAGTAGATGCAAGGAATTATTATCAAACTCTAAACACGATTGTTAAAAGCGGCGGACTTGACAAAACAGTATTTACAAACTTTGAATCGATTTCAAATGAAAAAATACCCAGAAATATTACTTTTGTATTTGTAGGAAATAAAGAACTAGTAAACATTCTGCAAGACACAAGTTATGTTGAAAATACAAAGTTATTTATAAAAAGGGATGTGTCAGAAAATCAACTAAATAATGCTATAACAAATAGTTTGCTAAATGATAAATCTCAAAATTTATTTGAGGACGATGAATATATCTTTTTAGAATTAAACTGAAATGAGCGAAGAATCTTGAACACAACAGAACTAATCCGTAAAAAAAGAAATAATGAAGCTCTTACCAAAGAAGAGATTCTATATTTAGTAAATAACTTCACAAAAAATAAAATTCCGGATTATCAATTCTCTGCCTTTCTTATGTCAGTTTATTTTAATGGAATGAACAAGGAGGAAACATCTGCATTAACAGAAGCTATGTTGTATAGCGGCAAAGTTCTGAATCTTGATTCCATTCCGGGAGTTAAAATTGATAAACATTCAACCGGCGGAGTTGGTGATAAAACTTCTTTAATACTTGCACCGATTGTTGCGTGCGCGGGAGTAAAAGTGCCGATGATTTCAGGGCGTGGTTTAGGACATTCAGGAGGAACCCTTGATAAACTTGAATCAATTCCGGGATTCAGAACTGACTTATCTATAACCGAATACAAAAAAGTGTTAAAAAAAGTTGGTGCTGTTTTAATCGGGCAGACAAAAGAAGTCGCACCTGCCGATAAACTTATTTACGCTCTTCGTGATGTTACTGCAACAGTAGAGTCAATTCCGTTGATTACCGGAAGTATAATGAGTAAAAAATTAGCCGAAGGAATTGATGGATTAGTGCTTGATGTAAAAACCGGCAACGGTGCTTTTATGCAAAAGGAAAAAGATGCTGTTGCACTTGCTGATTCATTGATTCAAACAGCAAAAATCTTTAATAAAAAAGTAATTGGCTTTGTAACTGATATGAATCAGCCGCTGGGAAATTATATTGGCAATTGGCTGGAGGTTTATGAATCAATTCAAGTTTTAAGAGATGCAAAGAAAAACGATTTAACAGAATTGTCTTTAATACTATCCGGTGCAATGATTTATCTTGGCAAAAAAGCAAATTCGCTTGAAGAAGGAATTGAAACGGCAATTAAGATATTATCATCTGGAAAAGCTTTTGATAAATTTGTGAAAATTGTAGAAGAGCAAAACGGTAAAACTGATTTTGTTCTGCATCCTGAAAAATATCCTAAAGCGAAATATAAGGAAGTAATTAAATCAAAAGCGTCGGGATATTTATCTGAGGTTAATACTTATGAGCTGGGAATGGTTGGGATTGATCTTGGTGCGGGTAGAAAAACAAAGGATGATAAGATTGATCCGAAAGCAGGGATAATATTTAATTATAAAATTGGAGATACTATTAATAAAGGTGCAGTGCTTGCAGAAATTTTTTCCGATAGTAAAACCGGAATTGAGAATGCAAAGAAGAGAATTTCATTAGCAATTAATATTTCTACGTCTAAACCGAAAAAAGTAAAACTGATTAAAAAAGTATTTACCTGATAATATTTTAAACTGGTTTGTAAAATATTATTGAGATAATCTTTTATAACTATTTAATACTTATTATTAAAACACAATTTATTTTTACAATAATCATATTTTTGAGAAATCAACATTAACTAATTAAATAAAAGGAATTGCTATGCCAAAGAAAACTATTAAGAGAAGCTGGGCAGAACCATTTAAAATTAAAGTGGTTGAGCCGATTAAAATGACAACAAGAGCGTATCGCGAAAAAGCAGCGAAAGAAGCCGGTTACAATACTTTCTTACTTAAAAGCGAAGATGTTTATATCGATTTACTTACCGACAGCGGAACTAATGCAATGAGTGATTATCAATGGGCAGGAATGATGCTCGGTGATGAAGCTTATGCTGGAAGTAAAAATTTTTATTATCTGTGGGATAACATAAAAAAATATTACGGAATGCCTTACTTTGTTCCTACTCATCAGGGGCGAGCTGCTGAACATATGGTTTCGAAAATTTTGATTAAGCCAAATAATGTTGTTCCCGGCAATATGTATTTTACAACAACTCGTGAGCACATAGAACTTGCAGGCGGAAAATTTGTTGATGTAATTATCGACCAAGCACACAATCCGCAAAATACTCATCCCTTTAAAGGCAACATAAATATAAACAAGCTTGAAGATCTTATTAAAAAAGTTGGCGCTAAAAATATTCCTTATGTTTTTATGGCTGGTCCAGTTAATATGGCTGGCGGTCAACCATTTTCAATGAAGAATTTGAAAGAAGTTTCTGCGTTGCTTAAAAAACATGGAATAAAACTCTGGTTCGATGCAACCCGTGCAGTTGAAAATGCTTATTACATAAAACTTCGCGAAAAAGGTTATGAGAAAAAATCCATCGAGCAAATTCTAAAAGAAATCTGTTCACATTTTGATGGACTTTGGGTTAGCGCTAAGAAAGATCTAATGGTTAATATCGGTGGAATTTTTGCAACCCGCGATAAACGAGTTTATGAGGAAGCCCGTAATATGGTTGTTGTGTATGAAGGACTTCACACTTACGGCGGATTAGCAGGAAGAGATATGGAAGCAATGGCTCGCGGTATGGAAGAGATGGTTCAGTTCGATAATATCAAAGCACGTATCGGACAAGTTGAATATTGCGGAAAGCAGCTTGAGAAATATAACATTCCGCTTGTTTATCCTTTTGGCGGACACGCAATTTTTCTCGATGCAAAAAAATTCTTACCTCATTTAAAACAAGATGTTTTTCCGGCTCAAACTCTTGCCGCAGAAATTTTTATTGATAGCGGTGTTCGCGGAATGGAACGAGGAATCGTTTCAGCAGGCAGAGATCCAAATACAGGTAAACATCGTTATCCAAAACTTGAATTAGTTCGTTTAACATTTCCGAGAAGAGTTTATACTCAGGCTCATATTGATGTTACAGTTGAATCAATCGCTCAGGTTTATGAAGACAGGAAGAAAATCAAAGGATTAAAAATGGTTTACGAACCAAAACATTTAAGATTCTTCCAGGCAAGATTTAAGAAAATATCCTAATAAATTATATGATAAAGAGGCGGGAAATCTGATTATTAATGATTTCCGCCTCGATATTTAAGTTTTTAATTACTCGGTCTTTCACCCATCTTGGCAGTTGTAAAGAAGTCATCATAAAATCTTTTTGTGTATTGTTCAACCAGCTCTTCAACTCTTTCTTTTTTTGATGATTTAATTATCAAGCCTGCGTGATATCCTTTTTTTAATCTCCAAACAACTTCAGGATCGTTATAAGCATCTAAGTTCGGCCATTCTTGTTTTGATAGAGAGGTAATTATTGCAGCAAAATCATTATTTACTTTCGGTAGCTTATATGGTTTTTCTCCCTTAAGAATTTCAATCTTTGCCCATTCTCTCCAAAGATTTATTCCTGACGCAGCTTCAACTAAAGAAGAAAGATTTGCACCTCCGACTCTAGCAGATGTTTCAAGGAAATAAAGTTTGCCCTCTTCGGCGCGAATAAATTCAGAATGTGACACACCGCGTAACAAGCCTAAAGCTTTAATAACTTTTGTATTTAATTCTAATACTTCTTTTGCTTCATCGGAATTACTATCAAGTGTTTGACTTGTAAAGACTCTGCCCTGATGGGCAACTTCAAAAGGAGGAGTTCCGTATTTGCTTGCCAATCCAAAGACAATTTCCCTTTCAGAAATAATTGTATCAACATGGTAAATACTGCCTGGAATAAATCTTTCCATTAAAAAGAATGATTGCTCATCGCCCAGCTGATTAATTCTTTCCCACATTTCCCTTTTATCATTTACCTTTTTTAATCCGTATGAGCCTGCAAGCAGACGAGGTTTAATCATATAAGGAAAAGGAACTTTATCAGCAAACTGACTTATCTTTTTATGATTCAGAACATGCAAGAACTCGGGAACAGGAATTCCCATTTCCTGAGCGCGCATTCTCATTGCAAGTTTATCACGAAAATACCGAGCGGTTGTATCGCCCATACCACCGATTCTCAAATGTTCACGCAGCGAAGCCGCACGCTCAACATCAAAATCATCCAGTGCAACTATTCTATCAATATTTTCCGTTCGTGCAAGATAGCTAACACCATAAATTACATCCTGCATATTCCATTCTTTATTCTTATCAACTATATAAAATATTTCATCTATACTTTCACGAGGCCAATCAGCATCTTCAAGGCTTTTTGATGTAAGCAGAATTACACGACAGCCTTGTGCTTTTGCTTCTCGCATAAAGTCGTGTCCTTTTTCATAAGATGAAACAGCTAAAACGGTTATTTTATTATCAGTACTCATAAGTTTTGACTTTTTAAAATTTAGTATAATTATTTGTGTTAAGTTAAAATTTTAAGAACGAAAGATGCAAATTACGATAACAAAAAAGGCTCCGTTTCAGGAGCCTTTTAAGAATTATTATTTTTACTTTAATAACAACATCTTTTGCACTTTAATATTATTACCAGCCTGCAGCCTGTAAAAATATGTTCCGCTGGCAAGCTGTGAAGCATCAAATTCGATTGAATGGAAACCTGCTTTAGTTTCCTTACCTAAAAGCTCAGCAACCTGATTTCCCATTATATCAAACACTTTTAAGCTTACAAATCCATCAGTTGAAATATTAAAATTAATAGTAGTTGATGGATTAAATGGATTGGGATAATTCTGCTCCAGACTAAATTTTATTGGATTCAGAATATTTACCTCAACTACTTGAGAATATTTAAAACTACCATCAAAATCGATTTGCTTAAGTCTGTAAAAAATTGTTTGATCGTTAGTAAGAGCAAGATTATCAACGAATGAATATGAATTTGCTTCAGATGTGGTTCCGTTTCCATTTACAAATCCAATTGCCTCCCAATCATTTTCCGAAGGAATCCATTTGGATAATTTTCCAATTTCATTATTAAGTGATCTTTGTACCTCAAATCCTGAATTATTAAGTTCTGTTGCTGTTGTCCAGTTAAGAATAACACTGCTTCCGCTAACTTGTGCAGTAAATGATGTAAGTTCCACTGGAATAATTGAATAATCTGCATAAGAAATATATTGGAGATTGGCAGATGTATAAATTGTTCTTAACAATGTGCCATTCGTGCTGTCGATTTCATGAAGTCCTGTATTATTAGTTACCAAATAAGTTCCGCCCGGTAATAAATAAACACTTCTAAGGGATGAAACTGTATTAAAGTAGTGGAGCAGATTGCCATTCGGCGTATAAATTCTTAATCCCGATGGATTGGAAAATCCGGCAACTGCTAAATTTCCGTTTGGTAACTCATAAATATCTTGTGGAAAAGATACACCTGTAATCAGATTATCTAAATAATTTCCATTAAGATCATATCTGTGTGCAGCATTGCTGCTTGAACCTGTAACTAAAACGTCGTTAGTTCTGAAAAGTATATCAAAGGGACTATTTAAGCCGCCAGAACCAACTGTTATAAAATTACCAAGATAGTTTCCGCTGTCATCAAATTCAGGAATAGCATTAGTGTTAGCACCACTTCCAACAGTAACAACAAGATTACCATTTGGTCTGTATCCGTGTCCGCGGAGATTATCAAGTATAGCATTATTTACTCCACCGGCAGGTGCATAAATCCCAATATAAGCACCAGCAGTATCAAACTTCTGAACAAGGTCGGTAATTTGATCAGACACACTAATAAATCCCGCTGAATTTAAAAGAGCATGCTTTGGCGAGCCAAGATTTCCCGGATTTGGAGGAATAAAATTTGCATTAAGCAGATTGCCTGTTATAGGATCAAAGGATAAAACATTATCGTTTGTCCAGTCAGGAATTAATAATAGCTTAGTGTTTGAAGCGTCCGTTTGTTGGATTTCTGATGAAACATAACCCCAATTAATTTGTGCATCAGATAAATCGTATTTGTTCAATATCTGATTGTATGTTAAAACTTCACCATCTGCATTTGGATTCAGGAGATTCTTAATAACACTATAAAGTAATTTGCCATCCTGAATTTTAAGCACATCAATCAGTATTCCCTCATTGAGTTTTACACTGATCGGAAGTGATTGTTTTATCGCTTCCCTTTTTGCTTCAACATAAGAAATTGGATTTAATTCTTTCTGAATCATAAATTCTTCAAAAGAATATCCCTGAGAGTAAATCGGCGAGACAAAAATTATCAAGACAACAAAAAGTAATTGTTTTATTACTAATTTCATTCCAGCCTCCTAAATGATGAAATAAAATATTATAGTTTGTTTGATAAGCTCGTCTAAACCTACTGAATAAAGAATTAAAGGTCAACAATATTCTCTAATAATATTGTTAAACCTATTCCGGATTATAGAAAAATATTATCCGGTATTTTTCCCAGTTCCTATTTAAATATTTCTTTTTATAAATATTATAAATCTGAAAGTGACCTTAGAATAGGATATACCTTCTCTACTTTATCATAGAACGGTGATCGCTTGTAAAAGAAATCCAATCTTTCCCCGGCATTGTTCCTGAAGCTTTCATCATCATTAAGCTTCTTATAAAATTCAGATTTTAACTGCGGATCATCTTTAATCATCTGCTTTGCATAAGGCTCCATTACATAAGCTTCTGCATATTCTTTCCTTTCAAAGAATGCATTAAAGAATCCCCAACTAACAAATGAATCCGGAGCTTCCGGTTCAAGCAAGTTTACAATTATTCTTAATTGCCTTTGATCAGTTTTGATGATAATTGATCCAACAGGTATATCGCACAAATCTGTGAATGATTCAACATTAAATGATGGCATTTGCCTTCCTTCATATGGATATGAGGCAAACTTAACATTTCTAAATCTATACTTTTCAACTTTTATTTTTTTTGCTTCGGATAAAACATCAAACTTAATCTGGTGAGCCTTAATTACTTCAATTATGTCAGTAAACTGAGAAGGAATAATGTAAGCACTCGGAACAAAAATTTTTTTCAATGAATTAGCTTTATTAAAAACAGGTATTTCTATTTCGATTGGTTTATTCGTGTATTTACGAACAGTGTAACCTGAGATTTCACTATGTTCATCATACCACTCAAAGCCTTTAAACAAAAACTTATCAAACTTTCCATTTCCAACCAAAACAAGCGGAAACTTCTTCTTATCAGCTAAATAATACTTTATAGTATATTTATCCGCTTGATGATTTAATGAAACCAGTTTTTCATGATTTTCATTTATAATACTAATGGTATGTTCCATCATTGATTTTGTGGAGTAAACACGATTTGCAAACGGTTTTAGACTATGTGTTTCTACAAGCAAACATACACGATTTTGTCTTGCACAATATCCATGCGATAATCTTGGCGGTGCAGGCAAATCTAAAATTCCACTTTCAATCGTGCCTGCTTTAAATTCCATGTAAGGACCAACGATAAATCCATCCTGTTCAACTCTTTCAATTAAATATGGTAAATAATCTTTTTCAATCCAATGAACTAAACCTTTGTCAATGTTCTGCTGTGTTTCAATTCCATAAGTTACATGATACTGATAATCAGCACCGTTTGTTGTGTGATTATCAATCATAAAATCCGGAAGCCATTCATTGAAAAGCTTTAAGAATGATCTTATTTCAGGCGTATCAGCTTTTAAATAATCACGATTTAAATTCAGATTTAACGCATTAGTTCGCCAGCCCATTTTTTTTGGTCCGTTTTGATTCGGTCTGTTAAACGGACTTAATCTTTCGTGTCCATCAACATTTAAAACAGGAATAATCAATAATATTGTATTATCAAGCAAATGCTCCTTTTCTTTCGTAATAAGAATTTCTCTAAGCAGAAGCATACAAGCATCTTTACCTTCAATTTCTCCGGGATGAATTCCATTTTGAATAAGCACAATCGCTTTTCCGGTTTTCTTTGCAAGTTCGGGTGTAAATGCTTTGTCTTTAGATACAATAATAACTTTTAACTCTCTGCCTTGCGGTGTGATGCCAATTGTTTTAATCTTCACATACGGAGTTTTATCAACAAACTTTTGAAAATATTTTAGTGTGTTCTCATAATCAGGAGATTCCTGCTGATTTGATTTTTCAAAAAGCGTAAGCCAATAATTGGAAATATTTTTCTGCATGATAAATTCTGATTAGTTGAAGTTATTACGAACAATAAATATTATTATATAAAAAGGCGACTTTCACCTGTCGCCCTTTATTTAAAAACTAATGTTAATACTTTGGTGTCATTTTCAGATTATAAAAAACAAAGCTCCACAAATCAGCCACTTCTTCAATAACTTTTGAAGTTGGTTTTCCTGCACCATGACCGGCTTTAGTTTCTATTCTGATTAGAACAGGATTTTCACCTTTATATTTTTCCTGTAATGTTGCTATATATTTAAACGAATGTGCAGGAACAACTCTATCATCGTGATCGGCAGTTGTTACAAGAACTGCAGGATAGTTTAGTTCACCATTAATATTGTGCAACGGAGAATATTTATATAAATAGTTAAACTGTTCTTCATTATCGCTTGAACCATATTCAACAGCCCAATGATGACCGATTGTAAATTTATGAAAACGAAGCATATCCATTACGCCAACTTGCGGAATTGCAACTTTAAAAAGGTCCGGTCTTTGATTTATAACTGCACCAATCAGCAAACCACCGTTTGAACCTCCTGCACAAGCAAGTTTAGAAGGATTTGTATATCCTTCATTTATAAGATATTCAGCCGCAGAGATGAAATCATCAAACACATTTTGTTTTTTGTCGAGCATTCCAGCTTTGTGCCATTCTTCTCCATACTCACCCCCGCCGCGAATATTAGGCATAGCATAAACTCCGCCATTTTCTAAAAACATTAATCTTGCAGCACTGAACGAAGGATTTAATGAAATATTAAATCCACCGTAGCTGTAAAGATATGCAGGATTGTTTCCATCGAGCTTTAAACCTTTTTTGTAAACAATAAACATCGGAACTTTAGTGCCATCCTTGCTTTCATAAAAAACTTGTTTTGTTTCATAGTTATCAAAGTCAAAATTCAAATCAACTTTTAAATAAAGCTCTGATTTACCGCTGCTTACATCCAGTTTATAAATTGCTCCGGGATAAGTAAAAGAAGTAAACGAATAAAATGCTATGTTGTCTTCTCTCCTTCCGCTTAAGCTAACTGAGCCTAATGCAGGCATCTCAATTTCTGACTCATATTTTCCATTGAGATCATAAACATAAACATGATTAGCTGCATCCTGCATATAAGTAGCGAAAAGCTTTCCGCCAATAATTTTCACATTTTGCAAAACATTTTTTGACTCAGGAATTACATCTTTCCAGTTTGCTCTAGCGGGGTTTTTAGGATCAATTAAAATTAATCTGTAGTTAGGAGCTTTATAATCTGTAAGAACTAAAAGCTTATCGCCAAGATTATCAACCACGCCATAATTATTATTAAGATCATCAACGATACTGATAAATCTTGAACCGGGTGTTGATAAATCTTTTACTAGAAAACCATTGTTGCTGGTTCCTTCTGAAAAAGATATGATTAAAAATCTTTCATCGTCTGTTGTGCCTGCGGAAAAACCACGATCCGGTTTTGATGCGTCTTCAAAAATCACAACATCTTTTGATTGATCATCACCAATTTTATGATAATAAACTTTGGAATACTGATTTTTAGTAGAAAGCTCCGATCCAGTCGGTTCCGGATACCTGCTGTAAAAAAATCCATCATCTTTCCACGCCATACCCGAAAACTTTATCCACTTTAAGTGATCGCTAAGTAATTTGCCTGATTCTGCATCCATAACAAAAAATTCATTCCAGTCACTGCCGCCTGATGCGGTTCCATAAGCGAACAATTTTCCGTCTTTTGAAAATGAAAGCGCAGATAACGAAACCGTTCCATCTTCAGATAATTTATTTGGGTCAAAAAATAACTTTGGTTCGCTGTCCAGATTATCTTTAACATACATTACACTTTGATTCTGCAAACCGGCATTTTTGAAAAAATAATATTTGCTTCCTGCGCGAAACGGTGCACTATATTTCGGATAATTATATAATTCCTCAAATCGTTTTTTTAACTTATCACGGAAAGGAATTTTGGATAAATATTCGTTCGTTACATTGTTTTCTTCTTTTACCCATTCAGCTGTTTCAGGTGAATTATCATCTTCAAGCCAGCGGTAAGGATCTGCTACTTTGGTTCCGAAATAATCATCAACCACATCAACTTTTTTTGTTTCCGGATATTTAAGCTGCTGCGAACAGCCATACATAATAGTCAAGATCAATATAACTCCGATTATATTTTTCATTTTAAATCCTGTGTTTATAATTTTTCAATGATCAGTTCTTTATATTCAGGATGCTCATCCACATACTTTCTTACATACCAGCAAGTAGGAATAACTTTTAAATTTTTCTCTTTAGCGTATTCAAGAGCTGCTTTTACAACATCGGCAGCCAAACCTCTTCCACGCAATTTGGGCGGAGTATATGTTGAGTAAAGATCGATTGTTCCTTTATCTTCAGCGTAAAGTTCGTAAACTTCAAGCCCGTCAACAGTAATAACAAAGCGGCTGCCTTGTTTATCATTTATTATTTCGTTCATAGAATATTTCTTTCTTTTAAATTTTTTATCAAATCATCATATCCTTTAAATTGAATTCCATCCCAACCCAATTGTTTTGCTGCATCAACATATTCCAAAATATCATCGATAAAAATATGTTCATCTGATGGAAATCCCGATTGCTTTTCAACAGCTTTATAAATTTCCTTTTCCGGCTTAATAAATCCAACCTCGTGAGAAAGAAAAAGTTTATCAAACAATTTCAAAAACTCATAATGCTGAAATCCATACTTCTTGTGAATCGAATTGGTGTTTGATACCAGATACAATTTGTATTTCTGTTTCAACAAGGGCAGCAAAGCAACAACATCTTCATTTACAGAAAAAATATCAGACCAATATTTACAGAAAGTTTCTGCATCAACAACATTATCAAGATAGTTCAGCATCTGGGAAATAAATTCCTTTTCAGGAATTAATCCTTTTTCAAATTCTCTGTGAATATGATAATTCTTTTTATAAAGATCTAAAAACTTTTCTCCAATTCCTTTTTTATGATTATCAACTTTTTCAATAAAGTATTTATAATCAAACGAGAGAATCACCTGCCCCAAATCAAAAACGACAGCAGAATATTTTTTATTTATCATTCAGAAATAACAAATAGTTCGTCGTTTAAATTTTTATTTATTTTAACGCTGCTGACAGTTACCTCAATTGATTGTCCGGCAACATTCTGGGTAATTTTAAAAGGATATTTTATGCCATCAGCCTCAGTATAATTATCATAATTAACTGTTTGCTGAATTAAGCCCATCTTCGTTTGCATTTCTTTTTCTTCTTTTACTTTTAATCCGGTAGATGCATCGAAATATTCAAACCACCTGATTCCGGAAGGAAGCGCAAATTTTATCTTATATACATTTGCATCATTAACTTTCTCTTCGCCCTCATACGAAATCTTTATTCCATAACTTTCAGGATCAAGTAAAATATTCAAAGAGGCTTCAATTTTTAACTGTTCTAATTCTTTTCCGGTTACATCAACGCTCTGACCACCAGCCTTCATAATACCTTTCTCTCCATCAAATATAACCAATTGATCCATTCCGCCGGCTTTAAATTCCTGTCTCATTTTATTCGGAGCTTTTTGTTTTACAATCATTGTCAGCGATTGACCCATCATAGTGCCGCGCATAATGGTGGTTCTGTCGTTAACATTTGATAGAGCTTCTCTCCCTCCGATAGCTTTCAGATAATTGTCAATTACTTCTTGCGCCTTTTGTTTTGATTCAGCTAAAGAATCCTGCGCATAATTAAAAGTCTGACTAAGAATAATTAAACTAATGATAATGAGTAATAATGATTTAACTTTATTCATTGTATTGCCTTTGAAAGATTTTTGTGAAATTTAATGGTTAAAAATAACAATAAGATATCAATTTGTTATCGAATATAGCACCGTTAATCAGCCATTAAAACCATATATTTAATACATAGATATATTATAATCTTTTAAAATACTTTTCACTCGTTTATTTGCATTTTTCTTTATGAATAAATCAGGCTTTTTAGTTTCATTAATCTCAATACTGTTTTCTGTTCTGATTTTTCCACAACAAGTTTTAATCAGAGGAAAAGTTACTGATAAGGCTACAGGTCAGCCTCTTATTTTTGCAAATATCAGAATCAGCGAAACCTTTACAGGAACTGCTGCAAATATCGATGGAGAGTTTGAGTTAAAAGTTGATAAAGGATCTTATAAAATAATTGCTTCATATATTGGTTACTACTCTGATACGCTTACAATTAATACAACCCAACAAGTAAATAATCTGAATTTTAAATTAAGACAAACAGAAGTTATCCTTCCGGAAATTGTTGTAAATCCGGGTGTAAATCCTGCGCTGGAAATTATCCGTAAAGCAATTGATAAAAAGAATTTTATAAGATCATTATTAAAAAGTTCAGAAGTTGAAGCTTATACCAAAGGTATAATCAGAACCACAGAAGATATTACTTCTAATGATAACAGCATTGGTGTTGGAGTTGGCGGCAATGATACAACAGAGTTAATAATTTCTGCAATATTAGAAAACCACAGCATAAATTATTTTGAAAGACCGGATAAATATAAATCAATTGTAATTGCAAGAAAGCAAAGCGCAAATATTCCTCCAAGTATAAATATTTTAACCGGCGGAAGATTAATCCAGAACTTTTACGAAAACGATCTGAATTTTTTAGGGAAGGATTTACCAAGTCCGATTTCCGACAACGCATTAGATTATTATTACTATCGGATTGAATCAACTTCTTATAAAAACTCACAGAAGATTTATAATATTTTCATGGAACCAAATCTTCCTTCTGATCCGGGTTTTACTGGCAATATTTTTATTGCTGATAGCACTTACGATCTTATAAAAGTTGATTTAATTTTAAATCGCGCCGCAAATACCGGAGGAGTATTTGATACAGTAAATATATTCCAGCAATTTGATGAATTTTCCGGAATCCAACTGCCGATTGATTACAGATTATTTGTAAAAGCAAATCTGCTTGGACTTGTAAGAATAGGATTTGAGTTAAATACTATTTTATTTAATTATAAAATTAATCAGAAAATACCCGAAGATATTTTTAACAAAGCCATACTTACAGTTCTTCCGGATGCGGATGACAAAGATTCTTCTTACTGGATATCAACTCCAACAATACCAAACACACCCGAAGAACAAGCTGCTTATATTAGAATTGATAGCCTTGAAAAAGCTCCATGGAGCTTCTGGGATAACTTCTCACCATTAAGCACAGGAATAAATCTTAGCAAAAGTATATCAGTCAGTGCACCGCTTTCACTTTATCATTTTTCCAGAGTTGAAGGACATTCGCTTGATTTTGGATTTTTTGCAGATGACCTTTTTAATAAAAGATTTAATTCCTCTTTAAAACTCTCATACGGTTTTTCAGATAGAAAGTTTAAACAGGATTTTAACGCAGGTTATCTGCTTGGAGATTATCGAACCTGGGAAATAAAATTAAATGCTTTTAATAAATTGAAAGTGCTGTTCGAAGATTCCGATAATTATGGCGAACTGTTATCAACTCTTGTTACTTTAATTTCAAAAGATGAATTCAGAGATTATTATTATTCAAAAGGTTTTGTGTTTGCTGTTGAAGGAGAGTTATTCCCTGTTTTAAAAGTTAGAACAGGATTCAGTAATAAAAAAGACAACTCGGCTTTTGTAAATACAAATTACTCCTTCTTTAACAGAGATAAAGAATACAGAAGTAATCCTTTAATCTTCCCTTCAACAATTAATGCAATTAATGTTGGTTTTGATATTGATTTCAGGGATTATATTGAAGATGGATATTTTCGTCACAGAACATCTTTGGGAAGATCATTCGTTTTGTTTTCGGGTGATATACATTACTCAGATAAAAATATTCTTGGCAGCGATCTGAATTTCAAAGTTTATGAATTTAAATCCCGTGTGTTTATCAGAACTATTAAATCAGCATCATTAAATCTGAATATTTACACAAGATATACAGACGGAACTGTTGCTTATCAGGATATTTATTCATTACCGGGCAATATTGATGCAATATTTAACTCAGAAACTTTCAGAACACTCAGGTTAAATGAAATTGCCGGTGATAAAGTATTTACTTTAAATCTTACTCATAATTTCAGAGATGAACTTTTCAGATTATTAAATATACCCGTAATTAAAAACTGGGAAGTTATGTTATCGTTAATTTTTAATATGGCTGTTTCTGATTTAAACGAAAGCACACAACAAATCTCACCGCATCAGATTAAAACATTTAAGCATCCATTCTATGAATTAGGCTTTGGAATTGGTCAGGGAATAATTCCGTTTAAAATCGAATTTATGTGGAAACTGAATTACCGTGACGGAAATAATTTCAGGGTTGGGCTTAATATGCCTTTGTTGTAGAAAGAGAAAGGATGTTTTAAGATCCTTTCTCTAAAAATTATATTTTAAATATTTTAGCTGCTTCAGGATCGTCTAAATTATCCGGCGCATTTACATCTTCATCAACATTAATTCTTTTAGCAATAGAATCTTGTCTGTTTTTCAGTATTGTCTGTTCAATCTTAAGCTTTTCTCTTATCTTCTGATATCTTTGAAGAACTCTCTGACTTTTAGCTATTTCTTCCTGAAGTTTCTTTTTCATATTTGCAAGTTTAACAATACTTCCGCGATGTTCTTCGTGTTCAACTTTAATCATACTTATTGCAGATTGTAACTCAACAAGTTCATCCATTGATTCAGAAATTTTCTGATTCAGCTCATCAACTTTTTCTTCATAAACTCTGACTTCTTTTTCGATTTTGCTTCGTTTGTCTTTTGCCTCAACAAATTTCTGATTCATATTATTAATTAATTCCTGCAGATTCTGTTCAACCGAAGTTCTTTTTTTAAGAACAAGTTCTGCTTCAAGTTTCATATCATCGTTGGAATTTTTCTTTGCAACAATCTGTTCATCGAGTTTTAGAAGCTCATTCCGCAGTTCTTCTTTCTTTTCATTAAAAGATTTAAGTATCTGTTCAAAGGCATCAATCTCAGCCTGTCTCATACTTAAAAGCCTGTCGCTCTCTTCAATTGCATTCATCTTCTCAAATAATATCTGATCTTTCTCTTCAATATCTTTCTCTTTCTTCAAAACAATCTGATCGATCACACTTCGTTTCTTTGTAACTTCATTCATTTCAGAATTAAATTTCTGGAACATTTTTGTGAATCTGTTCTCAAGGTCTATATTACCTTTTTCGATTTCTTCACGCCTTTGTTCAAGTAAAGGAAGTATTTCTTTTATCTTTTCCTTTTCCTTATTCAGTTTGTCATATGAGTCTTGTTCAAGCATTGTTCTCCTGTGAAGATCATTCTTTATCTCTTCAAGTCGTTTGATTTCGCTTGTCAACTCGGTATGCCGTTTTTCGTTTTCAGCAACTTCAAGATTAAGCTTCTCAAGTCGTTTAGCTTTAATGTTTAATGACTCTTCAACAGCATAAAGTTCTTTTTGTTTATGCTCAATAGTTTCAAAAATTTTCTGCTGCCGTGCTGTTGTTTCATTTATTTCCCTGAGCTTTTCGGCTAATTGAATTTCAAAATTCTGTGTTTCATTTTCTTTCGTGGCAAAATTATTTTCAATCTGATTAAGCTTATCCACTTTTTCTTTAATTTGTTCAGCAAGTTCATCAATCTTTTGCCGTGCTGATTTTTCAGCCTGAGTTAAATGTTCAATAGTATTTCTTAATCTTTCAGCATCATCGGATTGTTTTTCAATTTGCCGTTCTAATTGCTCAATAGTTGTTCGTTTTAATAATTCAGTATTTTCAAGCTCAATTATTCTTTCTGAAACTCCTACGGTTCTTTCATCAATCTCAGCAATAAGTTCTTCAAGCTTTATTTTTTTCTGAATGTTTTCTTCAGTTAATTTCAACACTTCTTCACGCAGCAGGTTTGACTTTTCCTCTTCAGTCTTTAAGGATTCTGCAAAACTTCTGAGTTTATTTGAATACTCATATTCCTGTCTCTCAAGTTCCAGAAGCCTGATTTCTTTTTCTTCAATTTCCTGTTTGCTTTGTTCAAGTTTATTTGAAATATTTTCTAAAATTGTTCTCTTGCTGCTTTCCTGCTGAACCAGTGTCTCAATCTCTTCTTTTAATGAATTATATTTTACTTCATTAATTTTAATATCACTGATCAAATCAGCTAATCTTTCCGAAGATTCGCGTTCCTGCAAATCGAGTTCAGCTAATTTTTGTTGCTTGGCTTCTAATTGCTGCTCTTCATTCTGCAGTTGATTTATTACTTCAACAAGTCCTGATTTTTTTGAATCTATTTCATTGGTAATTCTGTTTAATTCTGATTGTGCGGGTAGTATTTTTTCGGTTAATGATTCCTGAGTTTCCTTAAGTTGATTCAGTAAATTATTTAACTCGTCTTTTTTATCATCAACTTCTTCTGAAATCTGAGCCAGATCATCTTTTAAGTTATCAGCCTGTCTTTCTTTTTCAGCCAATTCAAGATTTAATTCTTCTATCCGGCTTCTTCTATCCTGCTCATCTGATAATAATTGCTGTGCTTCGCTTGACTTCTGTTTAATGATTTCTTCATCATTTGATATTTGATTGGTAAGTTCAGCGAGTAAGGAATTTTTCTCTTCAATCTGATCATTTAATAACGAAAGCTCTTTTCTAAGATCATCTGCTTTTGTTTCCTGTTCACTCAGTTCTCCGGCAAGCACAGATATCTTATCAATTTTTTCCTGTTCCATCAGCTCAATTTCTCTGAATCTGATTCTTTTCTGATCAAGCTGTATTTCATTTAAATTAATCTGCTCATCAAGAAAAGTCAGTCTTTCAGATTTTGCTTCTTCGTCCCGGGTCAGTTTTTCAATTTCTTCTTTTATTACCCCCAGACGAAGTTCCTGTTCCTTTGCTTCACGGGAGATTTCTTCCAGCCAGTGAAGTCTTTCTTTTCCTATTCTATCAAGATCATCCAGATTTTGTTTCTTTTCTTCGGCAACTTCTTCTTTGGATTTTAAATGTCCTAATACTTTACCAAGCAATGAGTTTTTCTTTCTTTCCTCTTCTTCTAAAACCTCTATCCTTGATTGCAGCACATCAACTTTTTGTTTTTGTTCGTCAGCCTGTCTTACCAATTCCCTTAATTGTCTTCTTTTCGAATCTTCTTCTTCATATAAGTCGCTTATCTTTTTATCAAGAAACTCAGATTGTTTTTGTTTCTCCTGAAGTTCTTCATTCAGTTCCTGAATTATCTCGTTTGATGCATTTTCTTTTTCTTTCAGTGCTAACAGGTTTTTATTAAGCTCGGTTATTTCGGTTTGTTTTCTTTGTATATCATCGATTATTTTCTGCTGTTCATGTGTCAGATCTATGATTTTATCTTCAACTTCGTTTGCTTCTCTGTATGATTGTCTAAGCTTCTCATTGTTCAGAGATTCAAGTTCTTTCTTTTTTTCTTTAATCTTCCAGCTTAATTCATCTTCCAATGAATTTAGCTCATCAATTCTTTCCTCAGCAACAAAAATTTTATCTCGTAGCTCTTCATATTCAGAGCTCAGGTTTTCCAGTTGTTTGCTTCTGTTGGCTAATAATTCAGGCTCTAATTCGATATCAAGATTTTTCAGGTCTTCATCATTGTTGATCTGATTTTTAATCTTATCTATCCGGGCAGAATACTCAAGTAAAGTATTCTGTTCCTCAAGTTTAAGATTTTTTAAGTTCAGTATTTCCTTGTTAAGGGTTTCAATATCAACTTTGATTTGTTTTTTCTGTTCACGTAGGGATTCTATTTCACTGGAAAGATTAAGCTTTCTCTCATTTAAATCAGCAACTTCAACGCGCATCTTTTTCAAAATATCGTTAAGCTGCCTTACATTATCTTCTCTTTCGGTAATGTTATTTAACCTGATAAGAAGTTCTTCTTTTTCTTTTTCTAATTCTCTACGCCGTTTATTTTCAAATAAACCCATAATGGCTCCTGTTAAGTATGCCTGTATTATTCAAATCTAAAAAAATATATAATGTTTGGAAATGAAATTACTTATTGTGCGGATAAATTTCAATTTAACAAAATTTTACACTCAGTAAATATTACTGCTATTTTTAACCTCTTTAAAAAACTACAAATCACCGCTGCGGTAAAGTTTTCGAAAGTTAATCTTCTGTATCTGTCTTTCAATAATCAAATCCGCTAACTTTTCTGGAATCAATTCTTTGTCTTTAGATAAAAATAATTCTGATAATTTTTTCTCGCTGATATCAATTCTGTAAAGAGTGTTAATGAGAAGATTGTAATTGTTTTCTAAAAGATCTTTCATCTTTCCGATAAGATATTCACGAAATTCTTCAAGCTTTTTAAAATCATTATTCGGGATAAGCGATAAAAAACCATCCTTTACAAAATCTTTTGATACAAATTTTTGTATTGAGCAGATATCTTCGTTATTTAATTCGCTATCCATTTACTTTATTATGTTTTACTTTTTCTAATAAACTATAACAAGCATAAGTAAAAAAGATTGCAGCAAAAACATCTATTGTATAATGAACATGCTGCAGCAGAACAAACACTGCTACTAATATCGTGTTTATTAAAAATATTATTTTAATTATCTTATTCACTGAAACAAGATATAATATAAACAATGTTGCAGTATGACCGGAAAAGAATAAATCTTTTGTTAATGTATTGCCTGAACCGAAAAATTCTACAAAGGGATCTTTTAGTATTATCATTTGTTCTGGTGGATTTAAAGGCAGTAAAAACATTGCAATTATTCTTACAAAAGCCATTAGCGAATAAAGCTGAAGTGCAAATAATAATCTGTCCGGATAATTTATTAATGATACTATTGCAATTATCAAAGCAAAATAAATCAGGCTGAAAGTAAACCAGGTTAAATCTATCGGGTCAAAAAGATTGAGAACGGGATCCGCAAAAACAACACCTTGTCTGTTTTCCACATAATTAATAAACCAGGCAAGAGCTGCTAAGACACCTGCTAATAAAATTAAACTTATAATAAGTTCATTTTTATTTCTTTTATCAGCTAAAAAATTCTGCCAGCTTGCACGCAGCATAAAAATTACTTGCTAAAATTTAATGTGTCCTAAAAAATATGGCAGCATACTTCTCCATGTGGGCCAATCGTGCGGCTGATCAAAGCCCCAAAGGTCCAGCCAGTGTTTTACTCCGCGTGAATTTAAAATATTTGAAAGCTGCCTTGATGCGTCTGGATCTTCGTAGTTTCCCTGACCTGTTGCGATCACAATTCTGCCTCTTCTCATATGATTGAACATGTTTTCATCATTCCATCTTGGCAGATAATCTACGGGTGAATTAAAATATACATTCTCATCATAATATCCCTTTGAATAACTTTTCAGATCATAACTGCCGCTCATTGCAATAGTGCCCGAAAAAATATCAGGTCTTCTGAAAAAATTATTCGCTGCATGAAGTGCTCCGAGCGAAGCACCTGTTGTTACAATCGGAACTAATCCTTTACAATGATTATGAATAAATGGAACAACTTCTTCTACAACGTAACGATTATATTGCTGATGTCTGATTGCTTTATGAGCCGGATGCATATTATTGTTAAGCCAGCTTTCATTATTTATACTATTGATAGAAAAAGCTTTTACTTTTCCATCGTGCAGATATCCGCCTATTGTATCAATTAATTTGAATCTTTCATATTCAAGATAATCTGCTGCTGCTGTAGGAAACATAAGCAGCGCATAACCATAATGACCATAAACAACTATCTCCATTTCTTTATTTAAGTTTGGACTGTACCAGCGGTGAATTTCCCGACTCATTATTTCTCCTTATAAAATGAATTGATATGTGTGAAAGTAAAGAAATGGCTTAAATTTTGAAAACAAATAAACCCCGGATTTCTATAACTTTTTAATTCAATAATTTATGTTTAACAATAATTTTTTATTATATACAACAGAGTTGAAAAATCTTTAATATAAATTTTTATTATTGCAAAGTACCTGATTTGTATTTATCTAATAACCTGTTATCTTTGCAATAGATTTGAAATTGTACTCGGTAATAAGTTCTCCCCCAAGCTTATTATCAGTACTTCCCCGATGTGTTACCCCAGCATCGGGGACCTTTTTTTTAAACCAAATTGAATTTATCTTTTATGATCTTCTACTACAATCATCCAATTATAAATAACAGCACCTCTCCAGTCATATAGAGAAATCTGAATAGATTGATCATAATATCTAGAAATAAGTTCTGCTATTTCCTCCAATGTATCTTCATACTTATAAGCAAAAGTTCTTTTAGGGAAGCCCGGGAAAATCAGATTATTTAACGAATCAACTTTAAAGTAACCATAATCTCCTTTTTCAAGTTGAACTGTTTGAGCACCTAATATTTGAAGTGAATCCAGGAATGAATCTGCTACAACAGAGAGTGAATCATCGTAATAATCTATCCAGCCCCAAATTAAATTGTCAGGGACACGATGGAGCTCAGGATTATTAAATGCAAAATGAGGGTTTTGTTGATAATTAATTTTATATACATTTTTACTTACTGTTAGCTGTGCAGATATTACTTGTCCGTTTACTTCAAGGCTTAAAGAATAGTTACCGTCGTTTAATTGACCTAAATTTATATAACATCTTGCAGGACCCAGAGCAGTTAAACAAATTTCCGGGACAAAAATGCCTAAGAATTTAATCTTAAAGAGGTTACTTTTTTGTACTACATTGTGCATTATGCCATAATTAAAACAAGGATAAATTTTTTCAGTTTGGCAATCCAGCATAAGATTACGACCTTGGGGCGAGAGTTCTTCACGCAAGTTAATCAGAATTTTGGAATCAATTTGTTCAGCATCATCCTTTGGTGATGTGGAATCAGAACAACTGTTAAACAGAACAAAGGATATTATTAAAACCGATACAGATAAAAAAATCTTTTTCATTTCATATCCCTTAATAGTGTAACCGAAATATAGAGTTTCTGAAACAACTTTCAAGACAATAAATAAAAAAAGCCTGCATTTTATTGCAGGCTCTTGGAGGAAAATGAGATATTTTCAGTTTTTGCTACAGACTTGCTGTAATTTCCATTGATTTTTGATCTAAACTCCTTATATATGTTTTCAGTTGTTTTATCTCGAGAAAGACTTCTTTGTCCGGTTCAGATGGAAACGGAAAAAAAGGTTTACTTTTGAAATACTCTTGGAGCTCTTTCATTTTCTCTCTAAACTCTCTCGGATTGAAGTAATAAAAATCTTTCTGATTATTTTTTAATTCTTCAAGAAGTTCAGTAAGACCTTTCATATTGTCTTTAAATGCTTTTTTATCAAAATGCTTCAAAAATTCATCCATATTTTTTTTAAGTGAATCAGGATCAAAGTAAAATTTCTTAATACTATAATTTTTATTACGACCTTTCAAGCTTAATTCATTAAGATTTTTAAAAATCATATCTCTGTATTGATCTATCTCGTCTTCGTTAATTCTTACTCCGTCTTTATAGAGTGCAGAAATTTTATCATTATTAAAATCAACTTTCCAAAGTGATCCATCTTCCTTAAAGGTAAAAGATTTATCCGGAGTTAAAGAATTCAAGTTGCTTTGTCCGCTTTGTGGATATACCGAACTAAAGACAAATAACGTTACGATGAGGAAAAGAAAGGTAAAGATATAGATTCTCCTTACACTATTTTCTTTTGAAAAGGATTTTGTGACTGATCTTTTCATTTCAACCTCTCTTTTGTTTTAACTAATGATTAAGACAGGTGTAGTTTGTTAAAAGTTTCCTAACTATAAAAATAATTAAGGAGTGGAAAGATTAGCTGATTTGCGGATTAAGATTGGTTTAAGTTAATTACTTCCAAAATCCGTATTTTTTAATATGCTTATAAGCAAGATAACCTGCTGCACCGGTTTGTATCATCCCCAAAGCATATCTGAACAGATTAAATTTTGAATCTCTTTGATATTGTTGTTCTAAAGGTTCAAGAAAATACGGTGAGAATTCCTGATTAAAATCGCTTTTTTTCGAAATAAGTAATGAGGTTTTCAGCCAGACAGTATTTGGGTCATCGTTTAATAGTAATTGATTTTTATAATTATTAAGTTCATTATAAAGTGCAAACTCATTAAAAATATATAGCTTCCCTTCCAAGTTATCAGAACCAATTTTAATTTTTGAAGTATCGGTTTCTGGATGTTTAAGATGGTTTTTATCCGTTTGGGAAAATAAAGTAAGACTAAAGAAGAAAAGGCAAGATAATATTTGAATTATCGTTTTCACGAAATGAAAATATAAAATAGAACAAATATTATCAATTGCTTAATTGGCTTCTGCTCTATCCGGAATACGCACCGGGAAATCCACAGAATGAGTAATCAAATCCACAATTGTTTTAATTGTTGTAAACATAAGCACAATGATAATATTTGTAGCCGTTGAAAGCGATTGACTGGCTGATATAAAAAAGCCTCCGAAAATTATTGTCAAGTGCATCGGGATAATTCTTGCATAAGGTGCAGACATAATTTTTCCAATGTTCGGTATCTCAGCCGATTCATCTCTTTTAGATTTAATATAATCAACTAAATAGTTTATAAAAAAGATTCCCGCAGATATCAATATAAAAATGTAGCTGTTACTGTTTACAGGTAAATTACTATTTGCAGTAAATAAACCAAGAAAAACTGCATATACAAGATGAAAGAGTCCGTAATGGAAAAAGAAAAACAATCCAATAAAAATCGCTGCTGCTCTTGTGGGTTTCGGCTGTTTATTCCCAATTTTAAATTTCTCTGTTGAATACTCTTTAAGATTGGTTATCCTGACAAAAGTAAATATTCCGATAATAACGCTTTGAAACCAGTAAATCCATAATACTTCCATTGCGGAAATTTCATCAGTAATCGCAAAGAATATTACAAGAAGATTAGAAAAAATTAATGTTAAAGTAGAAGTATTTTTAAAATCAACCTGCGACCAGAGTTTTGAAAAACTTAACTTGGATTTTTTTCTGCCCATTTAATTTATTTACTCGTTGCCCAATTACGAATAGTATTTTTTTCTTCGGGGGTCAACTTTGCTTCACTATGTCCAACACGATATAACCATGGCGGCATTTCTTCATCTCTTACTTCTTCCCAGATCTCTTCTATTTTTTTCTCGGCTTTTTTAGGATCATATAAACCCCACTCAGAAAAATTGAGATGTTTTCTACTATCTTTTACATGACTGGTTAAAAGAAAAGATATCGGTGCTACCTTGGTATACCAAACCCAATTTGTTTCGTTTGAATGGCAATCATAACAAGCTTTTTTAAATATTGCTTTTACTTCGGTGGGGGCATAAATCTCTGCCTCAACTGGGGGGTTTGTCTGTTCAACAGATATAAATTGAATACCGATTAAAACCACAATAAGAAATGCTATAAATTTTTTCATATATGTTCTTCCGTTTTTATGATATTAATATTTTTCTCTATCCTTTAGAAATTTCTTCTCCCCTTTTTTCTTACCGAATTTTTTTCGGTAAGCATTTGCAATATCACAATCTTTGCAAAAACTTCCACAGCACTTTTTCCATTTCTTCTCAGAAAAATCTTTTCTAATACCTGCCATTAATTTAGTTTAAATTATTTAAAATTTTTCTGGCTAACGAAATAATATTTTCTTTTGTAAATCCATATTGCTTGAATAAAACACTATCCGGTGCGGAAGCTCCGAATTTTTCAATGCTTAAACTATCTCCGTAATCGCCAACATATTTTTTCCATCCTTGCGAAACGCCCATTTCAACAGAAAGCCTTGCTTTTACATCTTTGGGAAGAATGGAATTTTTATACTCGTCGGTTTGCTTTTCAAAAATTTCCCAACTTACAAAGTTTACCACTCTGGTTTTAATTCCTTCTGATTGAAGAGTTTCTGCAGCATCAAGGCAAAGCGAAACTTCGGAACCCGATGCCAATAATATCAAATCAGGCTTGCCATCAGAATCTTTAATTATGTATGCACCATTCTTTACACCTTCGCAGGAAGTATATTTATTACGATTAATTACTGGAAGTTTTTGTCTTGTTAAAATTAAGGCAACTGGTCCGCCGGTATGATTTAATGCATACTTCCATGCTTCAATAGTTTCATTTGCATCGGCAGGACGCAGCACAACCAAATTCGGCATTGCACGCAGAGATGCAAGCTGTTCAATCGGTTGATGAGTTGGTCCGTCTTCACCAAGTCCGATACTGTCATGAGTAAAAATATAAATCACTTTTTGTTTCATCAATGCCGCAAGACGAATAGCAGGACGCATATAATCTGAAAAGATTAAAAATGTTGCACCAAACGGAATTATTCCGCCGTAAATTGCCATACCGTTTAATATGGCTCCCATCGTATGTTCACGAATTCCAAAATGAATATTTTTTCCGCTTCTGTTTTCTGCAGAAAATGATTTTGATGATTTTATTTCAGTCATATTTGATTCATTCAAGTCTGCCGATCCACCGATAAGTGTTGGAATATCAATTGCTGCAGCGTTAAGTACCTTGCCGGATACAACTCTTGTTGCAATTTTCTCATCAAAGTTTTCGTATTTAGGAAGATGATTAAGCCAATTGTCATTGAACTCAAAGTTCATAACAGATTCAAACAGAGCATAGTCTTGCGGATATTTAGATTTGTATTCGTTTACTTTTTCATTCCACATATCTTCTGCTTCTTGCCCGCATTCCGAAATTCCTCTGAAGCGTTTGTAAACTTCTTCAGGAACATAAAATGTTTTATCTTCAGGCATACCAAGATTGCGTTTGGTTAATTTTACTTCTTCTTCACCAAGAGGTGCACCATGTGAAGATGATTTATCCTGTTTATTTGGACTGCCAAATCCGATATGTGTTTTAGTAATTACCAATGTTGGTTTTTGATAATTTGAACGAGCCATTTTTATAACTCGTTCAACCAGCTCAATATCATTAACATCATTTATGGAAAGAACCTGCCAGCCATAAGATTCAAATCTTTTTGCAACATCATCAGAATAGCAAATATCAGTTTTTCCGTCGATTGTTATTCTATTATCATCATAAAAGAAAACGAGTTTGTCTAACTTCAAATGTCCGGCGAGTGAAGCAGCTTCGTGAGAAATTCCCTCCATTAAATCGCCGTCGCTGCAGATCCCCCAGATACCATGATCAATTAATTTAATATCATCTTTGTTAAACAAAGCTGCCATATAATCCCGTGCGATTGCCATTCCGATCGCAGTTGCGAATCCTTGTCCAAGTGGACCTGTCGTGGTTTCAACTCCAATTGAATGATCAATTTCAGGATGACCCGGGGTTTTGCTTTCCCATTGTCTGAAGTTTTTAATATCATCCATTGAAATATTATAACCGGCAAGATGTAAAACAGAATACAGAAGCATACTTCCATGTCCGGCGGATAAAATAAATCTGTCTCTGTTAAACCATTTAGGATTTAACGGATTGTGTTTCATTGCTTTGTAATAAAGTGCATAAGCAATCGGTGCCATTCCCATCGGCATTCCGGGATGGCCAGAGTTAGCTTTTTGTATTGCATCAATTGAAAGAGTGCGAATAGTGTTAATTGTAAGTTGTTCAATATTTGTTGAAGTATCAGACATAAACTTTTATCCGGTTTTATTTAATAATTGAAAGGCTAAAATAAAAAAAATTTTGTTTTATCAATGCTTTTCAGCCCTATTGATTAAAAATTTAATTTATAAATACTAATAAGTGTTTACCATTCAATAACACAAAATTTTTAACACCAAACTTAGTTTACAAAATAGCAAATATATTGCTTACAACTTTTGTTGATACCGTTAATTATATTGAATAACTTTAACCAGTAAAAATCATTATCAGAGAAATAATATCTGAATCAAAGTTATTGAACAAAGTTCTGATAGAATTATTTCAAAATATTGAATTAAGAAAAGCAGAAGCTGTTATAGATGCAGAAAAGTAATGCAATTGCAAGAAAATTTATATTCTTTTACTAATTGTTTTCTGAAGTAAAAAGAATAGTGCAATGCATATTACTTAATCAAGTTTTTCTCCATAAATTTGAATATCTTTTGAAAAATAATCTTTAAGTAATAAAAAATGAATACGAAGCACTTAATAGTAAATGGTGATTCAAGATTTATGAATGAACTAAGCGACGAATCTGTTCATTTAGTAATAACTTCACCACCATATTGGCAATTAAAAGATTATGGAACCGATGATCAAATTGGTTTTAATGAAAGCTACGAGAGTTATGTAAATAATCTTAATCTTGTCTGGAAAGAATCTTTTCGTGTCTTGCATAACGGGTGCAGGTTGTGTGTAAATATAGGCGATCAATTTGCCCGTTCCGTTTATTATGGAAGATACAAAGTAATTCCCATTCGAACGGAAATAATAAAATTCTGTGAGACGGTTGGTTTTGATTATATGGGCGCAATAATCTGGCAAAAGATTACTACAACTAATACAACCGGCGGAGCGACAATAATGGGTTCGTTTCCTTATCCTCGGAATGGCATTCTAAAATTAGATTATGAGTTTATACTTATTTTCAAAAAAAGCGGCACACCACCGAAAGTATCTAAGGAACAGAAAGAGCTTTCAAAATTAACTACTGAAGAATGGAATACATATTTTCAAGGACATTGGAATTTCGGAGGCTCAAAACAAGATAGTCACATAGCTATGTTCCCGGAAGAACTTCCAAAACGACTTATCAAAATGTTTTCATTTACAGGAGACACTATTCTTGATCCGTTTCTTGGTAGCGGCACTACTTCTTTAGCCGCAAAAAATTTAAATCGGAATTCGGTTGGATATGAAATTAATGCCGATTTTATCCCAATCATAAAGAAAAAGTTAGCTGTCAGTGAAAACAAAATGTTTGAAGATCATTCATATAAATTTGTTAAGCAGGAAAAATTTCAAATAGATTTCAAAAATGAAATTGCAAGCCAGCCATATATTTTCCAAGACCCCCATAAACTTGATAAGAAAATTGATGTAAAAAAGCTTCAATTTGGATCCAAGCTGGATAATAATGGAGGAAAGAGAGAAGAATATTATTCAGTAAAAGAAGTAATTAGTCCGGAATTATTACGGCTCAATAATGATCTGATCGTTCGATTAATCGGTGTAAAGGAAAAAGCCGAGGTAAACGGAAAAGCAAAGGAATTCCTTTCTAATAAAACGAAGGGGCAAAAAGTCTTTTTAAAATACGACCTACAAAAATATGATGACAAGAATAGATTACTTTGCTATCTCTATCTGCAGAATAAAACTTTTATCAATGCTCATCTAATTAAAGAAAAGCTTGCTATTGTTGATACTGACATCGATTTCAAATTCAAAAATAAATTCTTACACTTACTTGGGGACAATAATGGCTAAAGAATGGATATTGAACAGTGTAATGAATCGTTTCCAACTTAATTTCAAGCGTAATGTTGGTCCGACTTCAGAATCAATTAGAAAATGTGCACCCAAATCTGTTGAAGAATGGGAAGAATATTATTTTAAAAATGTTAAAAGCAAAGAGCATATTACCGAACTTGGTAAAAAACTTTATGTTAAAATAACAGAGGTCGTGCAAGCTGAACTTGATGATATTAAAGAACAAGATTGCATTGAATATATGATTAATCTGGTAATAAGCCGAACCTTTGACGGATATATGACGGAGATCGAAACAATTTATGGACAACTTGAAAAAATTTTAAGCGTGAAAATTGAACCAGCACCTGATGAATGGGATAGACTTTTCAATGTTGATTTTTATATCAAGATAAATGAAAAATATATAGGACTTCAAATTAAACCTGTTAATGAGGGTATTCAACTTCCTGAGATATTTAAGGAAAGAGCTATTCAAGAAGAAACCCATCTTAAGTTTACAGATGTATTTGGTGGAAAAGTATTTTATGTTTTTTCAACAAAAATAAATGGTAAAAAGGATATTGTTAACAAAGAAATAATTAACGAGATCAGAAACGAAGTTGAAAGATTGAAAAAACTTTGAAGTGTTTATAATTCCTTAAAGCACTAAAAATAGTTTCTGTCTTCGATTGAGAATTGAAAAGTCCTCAGATTAATTGTTATACTAATTACTAATCTTAACGAATAATCCACTCCCTTAATCTACATTTTAAAAGCAACAAATCTCAGCTTAACCTTCTATACTAAAAAGCTGCAAAATATAGTTTTTCAATAATCCAAATCAGTGTTGATATACACTATACTTCTAATCTCAAATCCGATATAGGACATAAAAACAAAGATAATTTAACGGACAAATAATTATTTCTTAAAAATTCTTCCTTATGACTGTCTTTATTGAGCTAAATGGGATTGTTCATATAACATTTTGAAG
>JAKIZM010000024.1 GCA_022708025.1 Bacteroidota bacterium
TGTTACTTTAAATCTTGAAATTACTGATCTAAAAGGATTAGTAACACTGTAATACACATAGAAATAACCATTGTTTACATAATCAGGATGAAAAGCCAAACCCAGTAAGCCCATCTCTCCACTGAAATAAACCTTATCTGATAGATCAAGAAAAACCTTTGCATTGGAAGCTGATTGGTCATTCGGGAATACTTTTATCTTACCTCCCTGCTCAACAACAAAAACTCTGTTTGTATTGTCATCAGCGTGAGTTAAAAATACCGGGTTATTAAATGAAAGATTTGGAAAGGCATCTTGTAATTCATACTGACCAAATACAAAATTTGAGGTCGTTAAAAAAAATACTGCTATGCAGATGCCGACTTTTGATTGTAATTTAATTAAACATATGAAATAGTTTATCAAGACTACCCTCATTATTTATTTTTATAAGTGATTTATCCTTACCAGATTTTAATAAAAACTTATTCTTTTCTTAAATAAAAAAAATCAAAAAAAATATTTTCTTACATACAGATGATAAAAAAATTTATTTTCTTGTAAATTTGAATCGACTTAAAATAATTTTAAGAACTTCTTTTATCAGGCATTATCTTGAACACAAAAAGCATTATAATAGATTTTTCAGCAATTCTGATTATCTATTTTCTGCCACAGATTTCTGTCTTATTGAATATACCAGTCTATATGTATGAGCCAATGAGAATAATTATCGCAATAGCAATGCTTCATAGTTCACAATACAATGCTTATTTGCTTGCATTATTACTACCATTGTTCTCATTGCTACTTTCAAACCATCCATCAGTTATGAAAACATTTATTCTTTCAGCTGACTTATTGCTAAATATATTTTTGTATTTCAGATTTAATAAATTTTATCAGAACAAATTTTTATCAATGGCTGTAAGTATTATAATCAGTAAAGCAGTTTATTATCTGTTAAAATATTTATTAATTAAATTTTCACTGATTGATGGTAGTCTTGTTGCCACTCCTTTATATATTCAATTTATAATTATTATTACACTTAGTATTTATACCTTTTTTATAGACAAATTCTTTTCACAAAAACAGTTTTCAAATAATGTTAAGTGAAAGCCTCCATTACATAAATATTATATAGAAACAGTTTAGCTGATGTATATTAAAAAATTTTACTGCTTATTTCATCAACAACATTTTTTTCACAGAAACAAATTTCTCAGTTTTTAATTCGTAAAAGTAAACTCCTGTTGCTATCCCGCTCTGCGGTGCATTCCATTGATATCTATGATAACCGGCTTCAAGATGATTATTGACCAGTTCAGTTATCTTCTGACCCAAAGCATCATAAATTGTTAATGACACATCCACTGCTTCAGGAAGTGAGAACTCAATAACAGTGCTTGGGTTAAAAGGATTTGGATAATTCTGATATAGAGTAAAAGCAGTTGGAGTAATCTCAACTTCTACTTCATTGGAATATTTAAAACTACCATCTGTGTCCAGTTGTTTTAATCTGTACTGAATTTTTTTTGTTCCCGTTAGATTTTTATCTATAAAAGAATAAGAGTTTTTAGAAGTACTATTGCCCTGTCCTTCTACAAATCCGATATTATCCCATTCCTGACCTTCTGTTTTTCTTTCTATATTAAAACCATAGTTATTTATCTCAGTAGCTGTTTCCCAATTAAGTTCTACAGCATTGTTAATTACCTTAGCAGTAAATGAGACCAGTTCTACAGGAACAACATCCTCCTGATATTTGAACATTGTTCCGTTCATACCTCCAAACCAACCGGTATGTTCATCTGCAAAGCAGAGTGAAGTTAAATCGTTTTCGGTCAGTTCATTGTATAAAGTCCAGCTATTACCTGAATCTGTTGTCTTAAGTATGGTGCCTTGAGAGCCAACAATCCAGATAGTATTCGAATTAATAAATTCAATTGCTTTTAATGTTGCATTAGTACCAGCATTTTGAAGAATCCAGTTTTCACCTCCGTCAGTGGTTAGCAAAACAGTTCCTGCTTTACCCACACAAATACCAAAATTAGAGTTATAAAATTTCACACTGTTTAAATCATTAGTAGTATTTGCTGTTTTGATTGACCAGCTTTCACCACCATCAGTGGATTTTAAAATACTGCCATTTGCACCAACAGCCCAACCAATATTATTGTTAATAAAAAATAGACTTGAGCTGCTAATTGAGCTTTTTTGTTCCCAGGTTATACCACCATCAGTAGATTTATAAATTCCTGCATAATCTTTATCAGAGGTAACCCAACCGGTATTTTGATTTATGAAAAAGACAGAGGATCCATTGAGAAAAACAGAAGCCCAGTTTTCTCCACCATCAGTAGTCCGGTAAAAACCGGCCATTCCATCACCCACAGCCCATCCAAAATTTTCATCTATAAAATAAACTGATCTTGTAGGTCCTTCTGAGCTTTGAAAAAACTGTTTTGTTTTCCAGACCTTACCACCGTTAGTTGTTTTTAACATCACGTCTCCGGCTGAAGGAAGATAGCTATCTCTTTTCCCAACCGCCCAAATGACATTTTCATTTAAATAAAACATTGAATGGATATCATCGCCGCTGAAATATGATGATTTGTTGCCGCTAAGAATTTGTGCCCAGGAATCCCCATTATTTTCAGTTATAAAAATCGCTCCTGTAAAACCAACTGCCCATCCCTGCCCCCGGCTGTTACCAGTAACAGCAATTAAACCATTTTCTTCCCAGCCGCTATATTTACGGATCCAGGTTGAACCGCCATCAGTAGTGGTATATATTTTTCTATCCCAACCATAAGCGGTGCCGCCAACAGCATAGCCTGTGTTTTTATCTTTGAAGTAAATAGAATTAATACCTCCGGAATTATACAGGATAGTTTGTTCTATATCGTGTTGTGTTGTATTCTCTCTACTTGATAGTACTACTAATTCAATCCAGCTTTCGCCACCGTCAGTTGTTTTAAATATTACATTCTGATTTGAATATCCGCCGCCGATAAATCCCGTATTCTTATCAATGAATTTAACTGAAAGTAGTGATAAGTAATCATAATAAAAACTACTTTCTTTGTTAATCCAACTTAATCCGCCATCGGTTGTTTTCAAAATTGCATAGGATCCATAATCACCTCCAACAGCGTATCCATTTAAAGGACTAATAAAATCAAGATCATAAATATCACTCGAAGTTCCGGAAAACTGAGCAATCCAGGTAAAGCCTCCATCGGTAGTTCTTAAAATTGTTCCACCAAATCCTACAGAAAAACCATTGTTAGAATCAAAGAAATGTATTTTAGTTAAGTGTTTTGTTGTTCCACTTGTTTGGCTAAACCAATTTTGCCCACCATCAGTTGTTTTCAATATAAGCCCTGATTCTCCGCATATCCATCCTGTGTTTTGATCAATAAAAAAAACAGATTTTAAAATCAGGTTTGTTTTACTATTTTGTTCTGTCCAATCTATTCCAGCATTTGAAGTTTTATTTATAAATCCGTCAGATCCAACTATCCAGCCATTGTTATCATCTATAAAAAAAACAGAATGTAAATCATTACCGTTTGGAACAGGATTTTGGTTAATCCATTGCGATAAACCTGTTCCGGTTATACATAAAAACAAATTTAAAATTATCAGATTAAATTTCATTGATAGTCTCCGTTAAAAAACACTGCCTCTCAAGTGACTGAATATTAAATTTTATTGAAGCGCTTGTTAATCCAAACATTAGAAGTTTTTAAGAGTTATAAATTCCAATAAATAGTTTAATTATAATTGTTTACTAGTTTAATGAGTTAGCATTGATGATATGTTTACCCAATCATTATTCCAATAATAATTGGGAAAATTTGATGAATTGTGAATTAATTTTATATCAATTAAAGAAAGTGTATCAATATCAGGCAAGGAAATAAAGAATTAAAATATCAGATAAAGAGATTATTTTATTTAATTATTGAAGGTTTAAAGGAAAAAGAAATGAGACTGCTTTATAAATTTCATTCCGAATTTACTTCGAAATCTCAATATTCACTTTCGAAGTTATTAGACCTCTTTTATAGAATTTGATGAGTTAGATACTGCTTTCCGCTTTATTCATTTATCTTAATTTATCATCAGCCAGTATATTGATTTATTACCGGCTGACTTGAAACTTTGCCTTAATCTTTCAATAGTATCATTTGATACTATTTAATCAAAACCATTTTTCTTGCTTGAATAAATCTTTGCTCTGACTTTAATGTAGGATCACTGTTTTCTAAACTATAAATATATATCCCGCTTGGTAAACTACTTGCGTTGAAGGTTACTTTATGATATCCAGCTTCATAAGTATTTTCTGCTATCGTTAAAACATTTTCACCCAAAATATTGTAGATATTTATCTTTAGCTGTGCATCCTTAGGTGTTGCAAATTGTATTGTTGTTGTCGGATTAAAAGGATTTGGATAATTTTGATCAAGTGAATATTCTCTCGGTAATTCAGCGCTCGATACACCTATCTTTTTGATAGTTGCATCATTTATTGTTAGCTCTTCACCTGATTTCAGGTTTGATTTTAACACCTTACCCATATCATCAGTTAATCTGATATCTATCCCTTCTGTTCTTATTGTTAACGGATATGCTACGCCGCTTAAATGAATTTTCTTAATTTCTGTACCCAGTTTTTCTGCAATTTTATTTGTCTCAAATCTTACATCGAACATTCCCTCTGGGGGCGCTGGTGGTAACTCATATTGACTTAAATCAGCATTATCTTGACCACAATAAAGCGTGTAGTTCCTTCCCTGATTATCTGTTAATAAAATCTTTGGCCAATCCTGTGGAAACCATTCCGCAGATTTTTCTCTTTTTGCCATTGTCTCGGGAATTATTATTTGTCCGGCATCAGTGAGATTTATCCAGTAACCATATCCAGGATCAATTGTAGTTGCAGGCTGATATCCGTTTGAAAGCTTATAAATTATTCCATTTTTTAATCCGGGCGGAACAGTTGTTATTCCAGCTGATGCTACACTTAATTCATATCCACCGATCATATTCCAGCCTGCCACAGCATTAATTGGGTTGTGAGGAACTATCTGTATAGCAGGATAGTTATATGTCTGAGCTCCATTATTCATCATCCAATAGCCGGTTCCTGGTGTTGTGGTAGTAATTGGTTCATAGCCGTTTCCGAACTTAAAAACATCACCCAGTCTGTTTGGCCACCAATTTCCTAATCCCATTCCGTTTGGATTTAAGCCTGGAACTGAAACCATATTCCAACCGTCAGAAACATTAACCGTTAAATTGAATACAGATGGTGCAGATAATACAGATCTATCATAGACTGATATTTCAGATGAATCTTTAGTAACTGCAAATCCGGAATCGTGCATACAGTTTATCCAATTGTTTAAGCATTTATTATACAAACCACCCACATTATCCGGATTAGTTCTTTCAGGATAATATGCAACCGGTGTTAACATATACTTTGCAGCATACCAGGAAGCAGCAAATGGATCAGTTGAACCTAACAACATATTTAATTGCACGGCGATATTTCCATAATTACGTTCGGGATTAGTCCAGGCTGCATCAATTATTGTAAGTTTTGGATAAGTTACTTGCATTACTCTTGCGGGTAGTGCAAATTCACCGAACATATAATTAAAGTGCATAGGATCGCCGCCTCCATATCTTTCATTCTGATATGCAACTGTAAGTACTCCTACCCAATTTTTTATCGCCAGTGTTGCACCAGTCCAGCCATGAGCTTTTAAAACAGGAAAATCAACCAGGCAAAGACGATCGTGATCATAAGTATGAGTATTTGAATTCCATATTCCATACCTTAATGATATATAATGATTTCCAGATGGTGATTTAAATTTGGGATAACTTATTTTTGTAGCTGGATCATATGTATATCCATTATTATAATCACCCTTTGAATATTCCGTTACCACATTATACATTATATCTGCCCATCTGAACAAGTATACAGGGTATCCTTTCGAATGAAAAGTATTTATAACATCGAGAATACATTGATTGGGGTCTTCAGAATTATTATCGTCTTCACCAATAGGAGCCCATTGTGTATTATCTCCAACAAGAATTTCACCTGTAAATCCATCCGGATGCTGAAGAATTTGCCAAACTAAACCTTTAATCCTGTCTGTGCTTGTAGTATTTCTGAAATCCCATTGGAAACTTCCTTTGATTATCACAATATCATTTGAACCAACAATACCATCAGGATGCGTTGCGGTTTTATATAAATAAATTCCTTGTGTCCTCATCATTAAGAGCAAAGTATCAATTGCAGGATCATCTAGGTATGCATCCGGTACAGTCGAATTACCGGCAGCTAAAGAGCCGGCTGTCGGAGGAATATTATCCATCACAAATACTTTGGATACAGGATTATTAACCTGCCATGTGGGTAATGATCCGGCTTGTGTATTTGTCCCTTCCATAATTCCAGGTGTAATAATCACTGTTAGGAGAAATCCCAGTAATATGAAAGATAAGATTAAATACTTTTTATACTTACTCCAGAAAGTGGTTTTATTATCGGGTTTCATAGCATTCCCTAATAATTTTATGTTAAAATTTAAATTCTTTTTGTTTTGATTTTAGTATTAAGTATCGGAAATAAAATAACTCTTGTTAAAACAGATACAGACACATTTAGTATTATCAAATTAAAGAAAATATACATCTAATTCCAATTATTAAGCACCTGCCCGCTTTTTAACATAAAAAGTATATAAATCTTTTCTAAATAATAAACTAAGTATTTGTTTTTGGGTAAAATTAATTTTTGTTTTAAAATTTCATGATAAATAGTGTTTAGTCAGAAGAAATAACCTCTCATTTTTCCTGAAACTAGTTGCAATATCATCAAAGTTTAATGCATTAACAGTTATGCGAGTATTTTTCATAACTAAGATGTTCTTTTAGTTTAGATTCTTGCATTCTTACGAGAAAGGTTTCAGTAATCTCTTTATCGCTGAGTTTTTTCCTAAATTCTTGACTAAGATTTAATATTAATTTATAATTTTTTTACTTCAATCATTTATATAAGAATATCTACGCTCCAAATCCTACCATTTCCTTAATTTTATTATAATCATATTTACCATTGGTATTTGTTGGGATCTGATTTGTTGTTCTGACAACTAAAGACTTAAAATTAAGCTGATACATTTTCATAACTTCTTCTTTTACTTTTACCTCTGTTAAATAATCATCTGATTGAACGAGAATCTGAAGTAAGTCGTCTTTACCAGTGCAGGCAACAGAAATTTTAAAATGATTTTCAAGCATCTTTTGAACTTCATCCAGATTTATTCTCAGTCCAAAAATCTTAATAAATCTTTTCATTCTGCCTGTAACATAAAAGAATCCATCTTCATCTTTATAGCCAAGATCTCCGGTGAATAAAACCCCTTTTAACTCATCGCCCTTAGACAGATCATTTAGTACTTCAGCATAACCAAGCATTACATTATCACCTCTGTAAACAATCTCGCCAACCTCTTTTGGTGTTAGTACCTCAATACCATCATTCATTATTTTCAATTCACCACCCGGAATAGATATTCCGATTGAACCGATCTTTCCGCTTAACCTTTTATAAGGAACATAAGTTATTCTAGCAGTAGCTTCGGTTTGCCCATACATTACAAAAAACTTTTTCTTACTGCTAATTGCGTAATCATTAAAAAACTTGATAAACTCCTCACTTAACTTTCCGCCTGCCTGAGTAAAATATTTTAACGATGGCAGGTCTATTTTCTCAAAGCCAATTCTTTTAAGCATTGTATAAGTATATGGAACGCCAGCAAAAGAAGTGCATTTGTATTCATTAAATAAAGCCCAGAAATCTCTGAAGAAAACCGTTTTTTCTGTTAATACAATTGTAGAGCCTTTAAGTAAATGACTGTTAATGATTGAAAGTCCGAAAGAATAATTGAATGGAAGAGTAGTAATTGGTTTTTCATTTTCATCAATGTTCAGATACTCTGCAATGGAAGCTGCATTTGATTGAATATTCTTATAAGATAGCTTAACAAGTTTTGGTGAACCTGTAGTGCCGGATGTAGATAGAAGCACAACAAGATCAGGAAATATTTCACTTGATTGAATATCTTTTTTCTTTAAGAAACGAAGAGAGTGATATTCTAAATAATTTTCATATTCCGAAGATGTAATAGAACTAGACGAAATAATAAAATCCGGTTTATAATTATCTATCAACCCGTTTCTTATTTCTTCATTAAGTTTTTCATCAAGTAGCAAAACTGCATTACCAGACTTAAGCAATGCAACATATAAAACAACAGATTCTTGATTGTTTGTAGTAAATAAAAAAGCTAATCCTTTATGGGGTAATTTTATTTTTTCTGATATAAAATCAGATTCATCATCCAATTCTTTGTAGGTTAAGGATTGTTTACTTGCGGTATCAATTAGTGCAGTATTGCCTGCAAAGAGTTTAAGATTAGACCAAAAATTATTTGATAGATACATTTTTAAAATTCCTGAGTTTAATTGTGTAGTTAAAATAATATAACATCCAGAGACCTGTCCCTGCAATTCTTAGCAATTCTTCTATCAAATCCGATACCGAGAAAGATATTATCTTTCCGTCTGTTAATAAATCAAGAATTACAGCAAGTGCAATGAAACTAATTGAGAAAAGTAACAAAATGAAGTTAGTTTTTAATAATTCTGATTTAAATTTATATAAGTGAAAAATGAACGGGATCGATACAATAAAGTAAGTTAAAGTGTTTGGTATTCTATAATCTAAACGTAAATAGTGATGTAGTTTAATTACAATTATAAACAGTAAGACCAATGTAATTACGAGTGATGAAGCAAGAAACTTAACTTTTTCCGCTGGTATTCTTTTCTTAAATAAAAGAGAGTAAAGTATCAACAATGTTGTAATGACAAGTAAAATTGTTTTAATCGATTCTAACAGCATTATAAAATTATTTTTACCACCCAAAGATTCAATAAAAAAAGCTTATACCAAAATTGCAGATATTTGAAGAACTGTTTAATCTTTTAATAAATTTTTCCGGATTATTTATTTATGCTTAAACTTTATTATGAAATAGAATTTCTCCTTTTACTTTGTCTATACACATAAATATCAGATCGGCATTGGAACAACTTAAATTGTAAAGCGGAATATTTGAATAGCTAATATACCAGCAGTTTGCAGGTAGTTTTTCAAATCTTTTATCATTCGATAATTTGTCTGAGATTCTTATTCCTTTAAGTTCAATATCCGGAACAATATTCTTTGCAATATTAAAAGCAGTATCCTGACTTATCAAAAAAAATTATCTGTTTAATTGATGATCAAATTAACTTTACAGGCAATCGCCTTATTCTTTTTCCAGTAGCAGCAAAAATTGCATTTGTCAATGCAGGCGCACAAGCACCAATTCCAACTTCGCCAACACCACCAACCTTATAAGTATTTTTAATATAATATGTCTCGATAACCGGAGTTTCATCATAAGCTAACATTGGATAATCATCAAAATTACTTTCTTTAACTCCGCCTTTCTGAATCGTTATCTCACTCTTTAAAGCTGCTGAAAGTGCAAACACTATTGCTCCTTCTAACTGAGCTTCAACTGTATCAGGATTAACAACAATACCGCAATCAATAACTGCCACATATCGATCTATCTTCAGCTTATTATTATTTACGGTTACTTCTGCAATTTGTGCGCAGTAACTTTCATAACCGGAAAAGATCGCAATTCCCATTCCTTTTCCTGCCGGCAGTTTTTTCCCAACCTGCCAGCCAGCTTTTTCAACAGCAACATTCATAACATTAGCTAATCTTGAATCAGAAGGCAGCATTTCCTTTCTGAATATAAAAGGATCTTTATTCGCTGCATAAGCCATTTCATCTATAAAAGATTCAACAGCAAAAGGATTCTGAGAATTATAAACAGCACGCCACCAGGAAATCGGAACATGTGTTGGAATCAAAGTGCCGGTAATTTTAAGATTAGGAATCTGATATTGCAAATCAATTGTGCCATCAGCAATATCAGATTCTTCCGCTTTAAGGTTTTTATTAAAACGCATTTGTGATATTGATGGAGCAATTACATGATGATAAAACTTTGCCGGCTTTCCATCCTTTGTAACTGAGCCTTTCAAAACACTCATACTTGGCGGACGGAAAAATCCGAATTTCATATCTTCTTCGCGGGTCCAGGTAAGTTTTATAGTCTTGCCGCAGGCTTTTGATATTTCTGCTGCTTCAACTACATAATCATTAACAAGTCTCCTTCCAAAGCCGCCACCCATTAAAGTTATATGAACTGTTACATCATTTTTAGAAATACCTAAGACTCTCGCTGTTTCGTTTTGTGCATCTTGTGCATTTTGTGTCGGAGCCCAAATCTCAGCTTTTCCATTTTGATATTTTGCAACACAGTTCATTGGTTCCATTGGTGCGTGAGTGATAAAAGGAACTTCATAAACAGCATCAAGTTTTATTTCATCTTTAATATTAGTATTAATATTACCACGGTTTTCTAATTCAGCACCTTCATCTTTAACATGCTTTAACATTTCATTTCTGATATCTTCAGTTGTTACATTAGCATAAGGTCCAAGATCCCATTCAATTATCAAACTATCTCTGCCTTTGAAAGCCCGCCAGGTTGAATCAGCAATTACTGCTACTCCGTTCGATATCTCTACTACATCAACAACTCCGGGCATTGATTTAGCTTTAGCTGCATCAAAGCTTTTTACTTTTCCACCAAATGTTGGACATCGGCTTAAAGCTGCATAGAACATTCCGGGAACAACAACATCAATTCCAAAAATTGCTTTACCAAAAATTTTATCAGGCGTATCAACACGATGAACTCTTTTACCGATAAGTTTAAAATCTTTTGGATCTTTCAATTTTACATCAGTCGGAACGGGCAGTTTTGCAGCATCTTCAACTAATTCACCATAAGAATATTTTTTACCATTGGATTTATTTATGATAAAACCATTTTCAGCATAACAATTTGAAGTGCCTGTGTTCCATTTTTTTGCAGCAGCCAGTATCAGCATTTCCCGTGCAGTTGCACCTGCAACACGCAGCGGTTCCCAGTTTCTTCTTACACTTGTACTTCCACCAGTTGATTGATTTCCATACTTTTTATCTGCATCAGATTGTTCAATAATTATTTTCTCCCAATCAACTTCAAGCTCTTCTGCAACAAGCATTGGTAAAGCAGTTTTAACTCCCTGCCCCATTTCGGATCTATGAAAAATAATAGTAACAATTCCATTTGAATCAATTTTCAAAAAAACACTTGGTGAAAATATTTTCGGATCATCACCAACATTTGCCAAAACATTATTAAACGGAATAAAAGAAGCTAGTATTAAACCGCTGCCGCTTATTCCAACTACTTTAATAAATTCTCTACGAGTTTGTTTAACAGAATTACTCATTACTGCTTCTCCTCTACAATTTTATCGATTGCTTTTCTAATCCGATGATAAGTTCCGCATCTGCATAAAACTGTTGACATTGTATTATCGATTTCCTTGCGAGAAGGTCTGGAATCTGAATCAAGCATAGCAGCAAGAGTCATAATTTGACCGGGCTGACAATAACCGCATTGTGAAACTTCAAGTTCTATCCAGGTTTTAAAAATTGGATGGTCAGGATTTTCAGCCAATCCTTCAATGGTTGTAATTTTTTTATCCACTGCTTCTTCAACAGAAACGATGCATGATCTTTCTGCTTTACCATCAATATGAATTGTGCAGGAACCACAAAGCCCTTCTCCGCAGCTATATTTTGTTCCAGTAAGATTAAGATTATCCCTTAAAACCCAGAGCAAAGGTGTTCCGGCTTCAACGGTTACATTATAATTCTTGTTGTTCACATTTAATTTGTATTTAGGCATAGCACTTTTTGAATATTTGTTTTTATTGCAGTTAAGTTAAGATTATCTTATTCCAAGTTCAACAATTTTACATCTTAAATTCTTTTCGGAAAAATGAATAAGTTGTTTTCTATTATTTATGAAACGGTAAATCAATATTTCAGCAATTAATATGAAAATAATTTCATCCAATACTTCCTTTTTTACTAATAATAACAAGCCTTTAGGTGGATTTATTGAGTAAAATTACTTATGTTACCAATAACTAATTTGTATTAATTAGAAATCAAAACAGACCTTTAATGTGCCTTCATAATTCACATAATTTCACAAACTATTCTATGAGGATAATATGCGAAAAATCATTTTCACTTTTTTAGCTGTAGTTTTTGCGACGAGTCTCAGCTACTCTCAGGTTACTACTTTGTGGGAGAAATCTGCAACTGCAGGAACCAAACCCGCCTGGGAAACCGGTAATACAACAAGAGGTATCGCTTATGGACAAGTCGGCTCAAATCACAGGCTATTTGTCGTTAACAGACACACATCAGTCGGTGGTAAGCAAATCTTTATTTTTAATGCTGCTACCGGAGATTCAGTCGGTAGATTGGATACAACGGGAATATCAGGAGGAACTCTTGTTGTAAATGATGTTGAAGTTTCAACCGATGGAAAAATATTTGTATGTAATTTAGCTGGTGGCGGATTTTTCAAGGTTTACAGATATGATAATGAAACATCAGCTCCGGTTACTGTAATCAATTTTGATGCAACCGGTCAAAGATTAGGCGATAAAATAACCGTTACCGGATCTACTGCAGATAATTCGATAATTATATGGGCAGCAGATGCAACTGCAAATTCAGGTTTGATTCATAAATTTACAACAACTGATAATGGAGCAACCTTTACCTCACAAACAGTTGATATGGGTAGCCCTGCAACTGCTTCGAGTGCTGCTGTCGGACCGTTAAGCGATGGTTCATTTTATTGGAACTCTCATGGAACTTTTGCATCGAAACATTCTGATACTGGAACTTTAATTGGCTCTATTCCAAGCGGTGTACTTGGAACCGGCGGAAGTGCAATAAGATATTTTGGAAATATTGCCGGTGATGAAATCATAGTTGCAAACGCTTTAGGAACTGGATTTGAAAATGCAAAAATTATCAAAGTTCCCGGCGGTGTACCAGGCTCTGCAGTTTTATATGCACAAACAACTACTTTAGGAACAAATTCTGCTGTTGGTACCGGCGATGTTGCAATTCAAAAAGTAAATAACTTTACAGTTAATGTTTATGTTTTAAGTACTAATAATGGATTTGGTGCATATCGTGTAAGAATTGTCCCGGTATTAGCCGGTGATTATTATATCGGTGCACCAGGTACTGGCCCTGGCGGAAGCAATCCTCAGTTTGCTACTTTAAGACAAGCATTTGATGTACTTAATGAAGCAACATTTACAGGCGATTGTAATTTTTATATCACAAGCGATATAACTGAAACTTATACTCCCGCTGTTGGATTAGGTTTAGCAATGAATCCGGATCCATATACAGTTACATTTAAACCTTATACAGGAACTCAGCCTGTTATAACTCTTAACTATCCAACAGATATGAATGCCGGGCCTTCAGGCGCAATAGTAATTGGAATTCCAAGCAAAGGAAATATTGCCTGGGATAGCTTAAGAACAACTAAAAATATTGTTATTGATGGCTCAAACACAGTTGGCGGAACAACCAGAGATTTAACAATTCAATCAGCTACTAATGCACATAGAAATGCTATACCTTTGGTTATAATGGGTGATGTTTCTAATTTAACAGTAAAGAATACGAATGTTTATTATAAAGCTCAGACTGTAAGTACTTCAGGTAATTTATTTATTGGCGCAGTTATGATAAGATCCAGAAATTATCTAGGCTTCGATTGGTCACCACACAATTTATTATTTGAGAATAATCATCTAAGTGGAAACTTTGATGGTGTTGCTCAAAGCTCACAGGGTTATGGCTGCTACCAAACTGGAACGCCAAATGTTATTAATTATCCGTACAACATTACTTTGAAAGATAATCTGATTGAAGGAAAAAGAAGAGGAATTTCTCTTTACAAAGCCGGAAGCCACAATATTATCGGGAATGAAGTTATTCTGAATCAGACTATTGCTGCTGATATTTCCAGTGAAGCTATCTATGCAGTGGATGTTGATACAAATTCTGTTGTAAATATAATCGGAAATAAAATTTCAAAAGTATCATCAATAACTAACGGAGCAACTGTTGGTAACACTGCTATTAGTATTGAAAGTATGGGCACTTATAATGTAGTCAATAATATGATTTATGGTTTCGCATTAACTGCATCAAATCCATCCGCTTATGTCAGAGCAATAAAAAATTCTTCAGCTTCTGCAACACTAAATCTGGTTTTTAATTCCATTTATATGGATAATCTTAATAGCGGAACAGGAACTGTTGATTATCGGGGAATTTATGTTTCTAATGGAGTAAATAATGTTGCAAACAATATTGTGGTAAGTGCTGAGCCAGATTTTGCATCTTATTGTATTTATTGCAGTCTTACTGTGGGTACATTAAACTCAGACTATAATGATTTCTACCCTGTTGATGCTACAAATGGAAATGTCGGATATTTCAATAATGCTGCAACACATTCATTATCCGATTGGCAGACTGCTTCAGGACAGGATGGAAACAGTCTCAGTGCTGATCCATTGTTTGTATCAACAACAGATCTTCATCTTTTAAATACCGGCTCTCCAGTGATGGGTAAAGGAATGGCAATACCTCAAGTTACATATGATTTTGACGGTGAAACAAGAGACAGCATCCCTGAAATCGGATGCGATGAATTCCCGGGTATCATTCCTGTTGAGTTGGCTTCATTCAGAGCAGCACTTGATAAAAACAGTGTTGTCCTTTTCTGGACTACTGCATCTGAATTGAATAGCAGCTATTTTGAAATTGAAAAAATTTCTGATGGATCTGAATGGAATTCAATTGGCAGAGTAGATGCAGCAGGAAACTCAACAAATAGAATTGATTACAGATTTGTTGATGAAAACGTAAATGGTCAGCTGTTAAAATACAGACTAAAACTTGTTGATCTTGATGGAACATTCACTTATTCACAAGTAGTTGAAGTAAACGGTTCAATGCCTAATTCATTTAGTTTAAGTCAGAATTATCCGAACCCGTTTAACCCGACTACCAAGATCAACTATACAATTCCGTTTGATTCCAAGGTAACAATTTCTGTTTACTCAATTACAGGTGAATTGGTAACCGAATTAGTAAATGATTTTGTTTCTGCAGGAACATATAGTGTTGATTTTGATGGAAGTAATCTTGCCAGCGGTATGTATATCTATAAGATGACTGCCGGTGACTTTACTCAGACAAACAAAATGATGTTAATGAAGTAAGATTCTGTAAGACAATTCTAAACAGAATTCAGTCATTTTTAAGGCACGGGTAACCGTGCCTTTTAATTTTAAATTAATTATGGCTAGAAATTATGTGACGGAACTTCGATCAGAAACCTTATCTCATCAAAATTAATTTCTTAGTCTCTGAAAAAGAACCTGCTCTCAGTTGATAGAAATATACTCCACTTGTTAACTCAGTTGCATCAAATTCAATCTGATATCTACCTGCTTCTTTAAATTCATCTACTAATGTTGCAACCTCATTACCGATTACGTCATATATTTTCAGAGTTTGCCAACTGCTTACTGGTGACTGCCAACTAATTGTTGTTGTAGGATTAAAAGGATTCGGATAGTTTTGCTCAAGAACATACTTTTCAGGCAATAAATCATTTTCCTGATTGACAAAAGTTGGTTCACCGATCATATTATTCTCCATCCAATTCAATCGTGCTGAAATCCAGTTTTTGAGATAGTTGATTTCGTCAGTATAAGTTTGACCAACATAATAATTAGGCCAAATATGAACACCAAGAACAGGCCATTTAATAAAGTTTCTTGTTTTAGCTTCATCTAAAAGAACAACAAGTGAATCAATCAAATTGTGAACTACCTGTGTATTAAAAACATTTACTTTTGTTTGCTGCCAGCGTGCATAAACTTTATTTTGAAAATCCTGATCCTGAAAGAGCTTTTTCCACCAGAATGGTATAAAGAACGTTTCATTCCATGCCATATTCTGATGGTCAGATAAATATTCCAGTTCCCAATTATTAGTTGTCCATCCATTATAATAATCAGCGTTACCAAAAGCTAAATTGAAATCCCAAACAGGACCAGCAAATATTTTCGGATTTCTGCTATCCCTGTCTTTATATAAATAAGTGCTTAGTCTGTAAGCATCAACATTTTTTGCAAATTCATTTGTAAGAATAAAATCCACAAAAGAATTCACATCCAGATATTTAGGATAACCAGTTGCAGTATCAGAAATATTTACGCCATTATTCATCATCGTTTCATACTGGTAAATCTTATTTTGTATATAAGCTTTTTGCTGCTGTACAATATTCTTTGGTTTCGGATAATGATACTGATAGAAAATCCTGCTTGTTGATCCTGAATACGGACGATAATTTGAATACCATCCATCATTATCTTCTCCATACGTTTTATCTATTTTTATTATATAACCGCCCGTTACAGCATCTCCGCTTATATCACCAGATTCCATCTTTTTAATATTAACTCTGTTAGCATCCCGTTTTACTTTTTCTAATAAAACATATACTCCTCTATAATCTCCGTTCAATACTAATTCACAATACATTGATCTGCTTGCATATCTGCCGAGCATACTTGAAATCTTATAAGCTAAAACATCTCTCATTAAACTTTTATCATTATATGGTGCAAACAATATCCAGTCGCTTTCTTTCGGGAAACCAAGCAATGAAACTGAGGAATCCTCTCCGCTGATATCTCTTGTTTCAACAGCATATTGTTTTTTCGGAAACATTTGTGAAGTTGATCCTCTTATTTCAATTCCGATTTTTCCATTATAATTATTAAAGGGATCTGTAAGATTGTTTCTTACACCGGGTCCATTATAAATTATACCCATATCTGCTGTAATCTTTTCTTCATTCGGAATCACTTGTCCGTGTGTATCAATTACTACGATTGGTAAATTTGATGATGTAAACTCGACCAGATTCTCAACTGCACAGTTTAAGTCCTTTCTCTCAGTTATTTGTGAAAAGACAATCAGAGAAAGCGATATAAATATTGCAATAGTTTTTTTCATTAAAACCCTGGTAAAATTTTATATAAAAAGATTTGTATTAAGGAATTACAAAACATCATTCTATTATCAAACTCATTCTTAAAATATCGTAGTAATTCCCTTCTACAAAACACTCTTTTCTTAACACACCTTCTATTTCAAAACCTAATTCCCTATTAATAGTAATGTTTCTGATGCTGTTTTCAATTGTATGAATATAAACTTTTTTTAATCCCAGATTTCCAAAGCCATATTTAATCCACAACGAAGTTGCTTCTTTTGCATAACCTTTACCCCTATGTTCGGTTTCCCCGATAAGTTTTCTCATTTCTGCTTTATGATTTACTTCATCACAATCTAAAAAACCCATCATCCCGATCGGTGTATTATCCAGCAAGGTTATGATACCCAAAATATTTTTATCATTATTAACTAATTGGTCAATAGTTTTATCACTTGAATGGGAACTGGAAAGCAGGAACCATTTACCTATATCATCTTTCAACCATTTTTTGACTAACTCAAAATCATTTTTAAATAATCTTATTTTGACGCGGTCTCCAACTAACGGCAGATTAACTTTTTTAATTTTAGTATAATCTTCAACTCTATTGCCTGAATTGTTGTCTTCCTTTTTCATTAATGATACATCCATTAAGGCATTCATTAATTTTAGATAATCTGATTGTTTAAGATTCAGTTTGGAGGTTTCTTCGATTAGTGAATTAAGAACTGCGTCTATCTTTAAATCGTTTAATATTTTAGTTTCAACGTCATTCATTAAATACTCCTGATAAAAATTATAGCTTATTTTTCAGTTTCGGATTATCTGAATATTCACACGATTGCAGAGCGTTTACAAAATTATCTCTATCTTCAAAAATCTTTATGAAATGAAATAGTTTTATAATTTTATTAATAATAAAATAAAAAGACAAATGAAACTTAGCTATCTGTAACATATCTATCAAAAATTATAAGGAATAATCCAAATAATAAAAGGATAAAACAGAATATCAAAAATTTATAAACCGCAAGATTGATGAATAAAAACAGGGGTTTTCAAAACAAAAATCAAATTCGGGTTGTTAAATTCTTTCAAATTATTTTATTATGAAAAATATTTCCCCTTGCCTTTATTTTATGATATGGTTAAATAGCTAACGAATTTTTGGAGAACTAATGAAGAAGGTCATTTTTTTATCTCTTTTTGCATTTATTTTTGGCAGCATCTCTTACAGCCAAAACACCTTTGAATTTTTAAGACTCGACGGAAGTGCACGAGCAGCTGCTCTTGGCGGAAGTTTTGTTTCAAATAACGATGATGCTGATGTAATTTTTTACAATCCAGCAGGTATTAACCTGCTTGAAGGTAATCCGGCTTCATTTTCTTTTGTTAAACATGTAATGGATATTAATCTTGCAAGCCTTTCTTACTCTACTGAATATGATGGTATCGGTCGGTTTGGTGCAGCAATTAAATATATTAACAATGGTGTTTTTGACGGCCGCGATGAATCCGGAGCAGCTACTAAAGAGTTTGGGGTTAACGAAATGGCTTTGCTTGTTGGATATGCAAACGAACTTGATAATAATTTTTATTATGGCGCGAATGCTAAGTTTATTTATTCCGGTATCGAGAGCAGATCTTCAACTGCAATAGCTGTTGATCTTGGTTTGCATTATTCAATTCCGGATAAGAATTGGTATTTTGGTTTTGCAGTATTAAACCTTGGCGGACAGCTTTCCAGATATTATTCCACTAAAGAAGAGCTTCCTCTTGATATTGTTATCGGTGTTTCAAAAAGTCTTGAAAACTTACCTGTCAGATTATCACTGGATTTTCATAAACTAAATCAGGATAGAGATGATTTTGCCCAGAGATTCAGGGCATTTACAGTTGGTGCGGAGTTTACTCTCAGTAAAGTAATAAAGCTGAGATTAGGATATGATAACGAAAGAAGAAAAGAATTTAAAATCGGAACAACTGCAGGAATAGCAGGATTTAATGCGGGCTTGGGAGTCAGGATTTCCGATTATCAGTTTGATTATGCTTATTCTTCACTTGGTGCTGTAGGCGGTTTACATAGAATCGGTATTTCAACTTCACTTTAATTTTATTGTGAACGAAGTAAACAATCTGAAGTATTGATTTACTTCGTTCCAAAAATCATCATTATTGATTCACATTCTTTAAAACTAAACACATCTTCAGTTTACATAAATGTCAGGCTGAGCTGCTTGCCCCGCTGTGCGGTGGTCGAAGCCGAAAAGTTTCTAATTACAAAGTGATATAATAATCCACTTAACTTAACAAGAACTTATCCTTCGACTACGCTCAGGATAACAATAAAAATATGATTCTTTTTTAACTTCAATAATCTTCCAAACAAGTCACGCTTCGACAAACTCACATTTCGACAAGCTCAATCTTGTCAGCCTTTGGCTGAGTGACATTGAGTTTGTATTTAGTGATTTCCCTTTGTCACCCTGAGCGTGCCTGTCCCGTCTGCGGGATCGAAGGGTGACAATAATAGTTAACTCTCCAATTACTGTTTTAAATTCTTCAAACTATTTTCTGCAAAGGAATGAGACCTTCCATAATCCCTGATCTTTAAAATCTTTTCATAAAGTCTTATTGCCTCAGATTTTCTTCCCATTGTTTCTTCAATCTGTGCAAGATAAACATATGCGTTCACCTGAAAACCTGATTCCTCACCAATCTCATCAATCTTTTGTGATTCCTGAATACATCTCTGAAAATAAACTTTAGCTGAATCCAGATATCCGTTATTTCTTAAATTGGTGCCGATATAATAAGCAGCTTCGCGAACCGTGCCCGGAGTATTGTAACCTAAATAATTCTCATCAGCTTTTTTTAATATGCTGCTAAATATTGAATCAACTAATTGATAATCACCTCTTCTTACAGCAATTCTTCCACGCCATTTTTCAAAGGAAGGATTATCAGGAAAATCATCGGTAAGCATTTTAGCATAATCATCTGCAAGCAGCAGATTATTTTCATAACGATAATAAAGAGTTAATAAAAAATACCGCGCTTCATACTTTGCAAACTTTCCATTGAAGGCCGTGTTTTTAAGCTGCTGAATTCCTTTTTCTTTATCACCGCTTGGGAAAAATATCATCAGGGGTTTTATCATCGGATATTCATTTGGAATTACATCTGCATAATAATTATAAATTCCAAATCCCAGTTGCACATCCATATTATCTGGATCTAGTAACGATGCTTCTTCAACAATTGGCAGTGCTTCTCTTCCATCATCAGCGGCTTTTAACCAGCTCTCTCGTAATGCTCTTAATCTTCCACGAAATCCAATTGCACCGCCTTTGAAGAAAAGCGCATCAACGTCTTCAGGTTTCTTTTTTAAGATCTGATCACATTGATAAATAACATCTTCAAGTTTCTGAAAAAACACTTCATCATAAGATTCATTATCCTGATCGAGCATAATTTTCCACCAATCAATCATTGCAAGAAAAAATCTGCCTGCCGGATGCTGCGGATAATCAGCCATTACGGAACGAAATGTTTTCTCAGCTTCGCTAAATTTTATATTATAGATCTGTTTGATACCTTCGTTAACTCTGGAATCAAAATCCTGGTTTTGAGCTGAGACTGAAAAACTTAAAAGAATTATTATTAAAAATATCTTTTTCATATTGCGTTAAAAATTACAGCACAATTTTTTAATGATTGATGATATAAACAAGTGCAAAATGAAAAGGCGGGCTTTAATGTCCGTCTTTTGAATTAAGAAGACCCTTCTCTTTTGAAAAATTCCGGGCTTTAGTTAGTGTCTTTTGTAAAAGTCTATTTTGTCAGTCTGAGTTTATCGAAGACGGTATTTTTACAGTTAACTCACATTTCGCCCTACGCAGAGCAGAACAGGCAGCTTAGTGTAGCAGTAGTCATTTTTTCAGCAACAACTTGTTATACTGGTTCTGCGATGAGTCTTTTTACTTCATCAGCAACATTTTTTTTACCGATAAAAAATATCCTGCTATTATTTTATAAAAATATGTCCCTGATGATAATCCTGTAGCATCAAACTCTACTTCATAATTTCCCGTAGGTTTTTCCTCATTAACAAGTGTTGCAATTTCTATTCCGAGTATATCATATACTTTTAATGAAACAAACCCACCCCTCGCCCCTCCCAAGAGGGGATTATCCGTTTGCTGAATTGTGAATTTTATTTTTGTAGTTGGATTAAACGGATTAGGATAATTTTGTGAAAGAAAAAATTCAGAGGGAATGTTAACATCAACTTCTATTATTTTCGAATATTCATAACTTCCATCATAATCTATCTGCTTTAACCTGTATTGATATTTACCAGACAACACTTCCTTATCGACAAAAGAATATACTTGTGGTTCTGTTGTTGTTCCATTTCCTTCAACGAATCCAATCATCTCCCAATCCTGACTCGTAATCTCGCCTCTCTCAATCTCAAACCCCTGATTATTTATCTCTGTTGCTGTTATCCAGCTAAGTAAAACATTGTTATTATTTACCTCTGCAGTAAACGATGCAAGTTCTACAGGTACTGTTCTTCCTGCTGCTCTATATACACCATTTTGATGTGCACCTGCCCAAATATATCCAGTTGAATCAATAGCAATGCCTAAAGCAGCAGGTCCTGTTAAGCCATAATCTATCCATGAAACACCATTATTTGTAGAGAGGAAAATTGCCCCAGCAAATGAAACATAGATATCATCATTTTTGTCGAGACAGAAATCCCAAGAAACTACTCCTGAAAAAGTATTTGTATTGAACCAAGTATCTCCATTATCAGTAGTTTTATAAATCCCATATTCCGCAAGCCAAGGGTCATAACAACCTGCCAGAATAGAACCGTCTCTTAGATAAACCATTGATAGCTCAACACTAAGCGGTGTATGTCTTACCCAATGCTTACCTCGATCTGTTGAGCGGTATATACCAAACCAAGAGGCACATAGGTTACCAAAAAACATATAGCCATTTTTATTTATCCCTATATTTCTTGCACAAGGGTTCAAGTAATTTGTGCTTTGCCAGCTCACACCATTGTCTGTTGACATGTAAACACCGTGCTCGTTACTTACATATATAATTCCGCCTGGTTCATTCGGGATTATTGTTACATCTTCGAAATTATTATTGAGATTTCTATTTAGTGTATCAGCAAAACCTACCCAATTTTCTCCACCATCAGTGGATTTATATAAACCATAACCTGGGAAATTAGCAGAACCACATAAATAAATATTCCCTTCATAATCAATAAAAAGCTTGTAAATATCTCCTATTTGTAATCCATTATTTTTAAATTCCCAGGACACTCCATTATCAGTTGATTTAAAAATACCCGTCCAGGAAGCTACAAAAACATTACCGCTGTCATCTACTGCAATATCGTACATTTCTTCACCAGCTAAGCCCATAAATTCCCACTGCGGGGTTTGTGAATTTGATGTCATAGTAAATAAGAGTATAACATAGAATAATAAATTCAATTTTACACAAATTGAATCACGAAACTTATATAATGCAGTTATTAAAATTGGGAAGTAATTAGTTTTTTGCATAACATTTTCTTTTGGTTTACTTTAGCAATTTTTATATTATAAAAAATAGCACAAAAAAAATAATATGCAAGTAGAAATAAATTGTTACAGGAAAAAAGTTTTTGTTAAAAGTGCAAAAATCTTCTATGTAAAAAATTTTCACCAAGTTTTATTTTTTTTCTGAAGTTAAAAATCATTTCTCTTTCTGAAAACTCAAGAAGATTTTATAAACCGTTAAAACGGTTTAATGAGGTTTTGTTGTTTCTTCGGTTTCCCATAGTTGAAACTGTGGGTTAACTATATTCATACTTCATTAAATAGAAAGTCGATGAAATGTTCTTTTGCTTTTATTTTAATTCAGAATTGAGATTTAAATACAATAAAAAAGGCGATTCTTTCAAATCGCCTTCATTGAAAATTGAACATTAAGCATTTAACATTATTGAAGAAGTTTATCGCTTAAATATCTCGACAACTGATCAATTGCAATTCTCTCCTGCTGCATTGTGTCTCTGTCACGAACTGTAACTGTTTTATCTTCAAGTGTTTGAGTATCAACAGTAATGCAATATGGTGTGCCGGCTTCATCCTGTCTTCTGTATCTTCTTCCAACAGCACCTTTATCATCATAGAAAACCTTAAAGTTGCGGCGTAGATCTTTTTCAATTTCCCTCGCAATTTCTGGCATTCCATCTTTATTAACCAATGGAAAGATAGCAGCTTTAATCGGCGCAAGTTTCGGATGAAATCTTAAAACTGATCTCATCTCTCCGTTAACTTCTTCTTCATAATAAGCATCAATTAAGAAAGCCATAAATCCCCTGCTGGCGCCGGCAGAAGTTTCGATGATGTAAGGAATAAATTTTTCTTTTGTCTGTTCATCAAAATATTTTAACGATTTGCCAGAAAACTTTTCGTGCTGAGATAAATCAAAATTAGTTCTGTTATGTATTCCTTCAATCTCACCCCAGCCAAAAGGAAATTCATATTCGATGTCTGTTGCATCTTTTGCATAATGTGCAAGTTTATTTACCGGATGATCGTGATAGCGGAGTTTGCTCGGTGTCATTCCCAATGATTTATACCATTCTAATCTCGCTGACTTCCAATACTCATACCATTTTTTGTCTTCGCTTGGATTGATAAAATATTGCATTTCCATCTGCTCAAATTCTCTAGTGCGGAAAAGGAAATTTTTTGTATTAATTTCATTCCTGAACGCTTTACCGATTTGTGCTATACCAAAAGGCAGTTTTTGTCGTGCTGAGCTTTGTACATTTAAAAAGTTAATAAAAATTCCCTGTGCAGTTTCGGGTCGTAAATAAACAACACTGCCGCTGTCTTCAACCGGTCCAATAAATGTTTTAAACATCAGATTGAATTTGCGAGCATCAGTAAAAGTATTTGCATTGCCGCAAGTAGGACAATTTATTTTTGATAAAAGAGCTTTACCTGTTTGTTCATCTTCCAACAAAACATTAAACGGATCTTCATCGCCTGGATTCTTTATTACATTTTCAATCTTGCTTAAAACTTCCTGATTATCTTTAAAATCATTTTTTAATTCTGCTAAAGCTTTTTCCTTTTTCTTGTCGTTGATTGAATCACCAAGAACATCAAGGCGGAAACGGGATTTACATTGCTTGCAGTCTATCATAGGATCTGTAAAATTTTCAACGTGTCCCGAGGCTTCCCATACTTTCGGATGCATAAGAATTGCTGCATCAAGTCCTTCAACATCTTCACGGTAAGTCATAAACTTCCACCATTCTTCTTTGATATTTTTCAGAAGTTCAACTCCAAGCGGACCGTAATCCCAGCAGCCATTCAAGCCGCCATATATTTCACTCGATTGGAAAACAAATCCTCTTCTCTTGGCAAGAGAAACAATATTAGCAACTGCCTCCGCAGGCTTTATTTTTTTATCACTCACAAAGCACCTTATTTATTATTCAATTTTTGTGTGTGAATATAGTAAAACAACGGGAAATTTTGATAAAATATTCTTTGTGAATTACTAACCATTACTTAGCTTTGGAGTGATAAATCAACATATTTTAAAGTCACATTAAAAACACTGATGAATTATGTTTAAAAAATTATTACCCAAAGAAGAAAAATATTTTGAAAACTTCAGAACAATGATCTTTCACATTGATGATATGGCAAGATATGCTGTTAAGATATTTGAATTTGAAGATGTTCAGACTCATATTTTAAAAATGAAGCCGCTTGAAGAATTATGTGACGAAATTACTTACAAAATCACAAATCGGTTAAATAAAACTTTTATCACACCGTTTGACAGGGAAGATATATTTGCATTAACAAAGAGACTTGATGATATAAGCGATATGCTGCTTGGCGCAACTGTAAGAGTTGAAACTTTTCATATAAGTAAAAAAATTGATTATGCTGATAAACTGGCTGCAATAATTCACAGCCAGGTAAAAGAACTTGATGCTGCTATTCAGGATTTAAAAGTTAAAAGAGTTAATGAAATGAAAACTGTAAAGTCTCTTGAAAGAGAAGCAGACCGTATTTATCAGCAGGCAATTAAAGAATTATTTGAAAAAGAAAAAGATGCAATAGAACTTATTAAGAAAAAGGAAATCATTGATCTTCTCGAACAAACTTGTGATAAATGCCAATCAACAGCAAATGTAATCACATCAATTTTTATTAAGAACGCATAAAGAAATTTTCATGGAAATTGTAATTCTGATTATCGTTCTTGCACTTGTGTTTGATTTTTATAATGGTATGAATGATGCTGCAAACTCAATTGCAACAATTGTATCTACAAGAGTGTTGACACCTTTGCAGGCAGTTATCTGGGCTGCTTCTTTTAATTTTATAGCCGCATTTATTTTTGGGGTTCATGTTGCAACTACAATCGGAACTGGTATAGTTGACGTAAATATTGTTGATAATTTTGTTATACTATCTGGTTTAGTCGGTGCAATTTTATTAACAGCAACTGCAACACATTTAGGTTTACCCATTAGTGTCTCTCATGCAATAATTGGCGGCTATGGCGGAGCTGCACTTATTAAAGCGGGCATCGGCGGACTGATTATCAGCGGATATTCAAAAGTATTGATATTTATTTTTCTTGCACCGATAATTGGAATGATAATGGCACTGGTATTTTCCATCATCACAATGTGGCTTGTAAAAGATATGAATCCGCGCAAGGTAGATAAGCATTTTAGAAATTTACAATTAGTATCTGCGGCAATTTATAGTTTAAGCCACGGTTCCAACGATGCTCAAAAAACAATTGGTATAATTACTGTTGCATTATTTACAAACGGAGTCCTCGGTTCCACATTTTACATTCCTGTTTGGGTGGTAATTTTAAGTTATGGTTTTATTGCACTCGGCACCCTGATTGGCGGATGGAAAGTTATAAAAACCTTAGGTATGAGAGTTACAAAACTTACTCCTTTCGGTGGTTTCAGTGCTGAAACATCTGCAGGGCTAACAATTATCTGGGCAACATTGCTGGGTGTACCAGTTAGTACTACACATACTATCACAGGTTCTATTATCGGTGTTGGTGCAATAAAAGGATTTTCTGCAGTACGTTGGGGAGTTGCAAGAAACATTTTATGGGCCTGGGTTCTGACAATTCCACTTTCGGCAATCTTTGCCATGGGAACTTATGAACTTGTAACTCTGTTTGTAAGTTTATTTTAATAGCAGATAATAAACACTAATACATCTTTTAAGCCTGCTGAAAATACTATCGGCGGTATAATTATTCTGTCAGCAATCATCTCAGATTTATTATCTCAATTCTTTTAATTCAATGCGTTTTGATATTTCGCAGTTTAATCCAACTCAATTTAACTGTAAATCACAGCAGATAAATAACCAACTACTTCAGATTTGTCACCGGTTACATCACCTGAATCACTCCTGTTGATCACTAAAGATTTGTTTATATTTTTCAATGATGCGGCTTTCATAAGTGCAGCAATCGGACCACCGCCGCAAGCTTCACATTCTTTGTCCTCAAGGTCTTTCAGTAATTGTTCAAAATCAAATTCATTGATTCTTTTTTCAACAACCGAATCTAAAATATTTGCTTCCTCTGAATCGTAAAAGTGAGACATATCTGAGCTTGCAACAACAAGAGTATTTTCATCAGCAGCAAAAGCAATTCTTTCGGCAAGATGATCTACAAACATTTTTCTTTGATCACCCATAATTACAGGAACAATTTTAAAATCTTTTAATACTGATTGCAAAAACGGAATCTGAACTTCCAGAGCGTGTTCTTTTCTGTGTCCCTGAATTCCTCTGAAAATAATCTTACTGTTTTCAATAAGCTTCTCACTCATCAACCGATCAATTTCAACGATACCTAACGGAGTTTGGTAAGCATCGCCATCATAAATTGAAATACCGGGAAAGTATTCTGAATGACTTGGAGAAATAACAATCACGGTTTTATAATGTTTATCTTTTATAAGATTATAGACATACGCAGCGGTTTTTCCTGAATAAACATAACCAGCGTGCGGCGAAACAATTCCAAAAATATTTTCAAATGATTTATCTGTTTCACTAATATTAAGTAACAACGATATTTCAGTTTGTAATTTTTCTTTCTCTGCTGGATAAAAATAACCGGCAACCTGTGGATACCTAATCTTCATATTACTTCTCTCTTTCTTTTTCAGAAAATATTTCCGCAGTAAAAACTTTAATTTTTAACATTCTTTCCTTCCAGAATTCTCTGTAAAAACCGGCTTTATTACAAAGAGCAGACAGAAATTCATCCCTATTCATTTTATGTTCAGTTGCAACTTGTGGCAGCAATAATCCGCCGCTTCCTTCATCTAAATATAAACCGTGAGTGCCGATTATAATTTCATCATAACTTTTTATTGGTGTAAACTCGGATAAAATTGAAATTTCAATTTTTATTACTTCTAGTTCGTTCTTTTTTAATGCACTAAATCTTGGATCATTAACTGCAGCGTGAATTGCAGCAGAGCATACTGTTTGAAATAACGGTTCTCTGCCAATAATATACCCAATGCATCCGCGGAGTTTATCATTAATTGTTAATGTAACAAATGCTCCGAATTTTTCTTTCAGTAAAGGATATTTATCATAATCCGGTTCTTCAGGTTTTTTACCATCAAACAAAGAACTGATTGACTGGCGGGCTGCTGTAAGAAGGATATTTTTTTCTTCTGATGAAATGTTCATATCACCTTCCCTGTTTTATCAGGAACGAAACAATATGCTTAAATAATTTTATAAATCACTAATTTTGTTTTATCAACAATCAAAAAAAGAAAATTATCTTTAATAAAAAAAGATTCCGGCATTAAGTTAATCAAATTTTTATCCAAAGTTTCTTCGAATAAAATTTTATTTTTTAACAAGTCGTAGGTATAAAAGATATTGTTAAGTAAGTTGCTCTTGTTTACTTCGTGAAAGCTGTAAAGAAGTATGTCATTTATTTTAATAAAACTTATTTCCCCTTTAATTGCCTTATTGTTTATTAAATCCTGCAAATACTTTTCGTGGATTTCGATTGCATCATCATTACGGTTAAAGTATGAAGGAAATAAATAATTCTGCTTCCAGAATTCTTCATCAGCTTTTTCTTTAATTTGTTTTACAATTGAAATATCAGTTCCTAAATCATCTATAACATCACCGGTCAGATAATCAAGCGTATAATAAGCAGTTGATTCAAATCCCTGATTAAAACAATAAATCTTATACTCATAAACAGAAGAAAATTTATAAGAATCATTCTTCCATAATATAGTTTGAGATTTTATGTCAAATGCAATGATACTTCTATGATCAGGCATATCAGGCTTACCATACAGATGGAAATAAATAATATCCTTGTATATTGCTTCGATACCGCACCAGTTTTTTTCATCAAGCTGAAACTCATTAAATATTTTTTTGCCTGATTCAATATCAAAACAGCAGAAAAAAACTTCTTTGGAAACCGGATCTCGTTCTTCTACTACAACCTTATTATCAGTTGTAGGAAGAATTCTCCAGATTTGTTTTTTGTTATCGTGTTTGTAAAGTTTTTTTAGTTTCACTTACAGTTTATACCTTAGTCATCCTGAGCGAAGATGAAGGATGACAATTCATAAAAAGAGAACATCACACTTTGATTCGGCTCAGGCGGACTCAGTGTGACATGCATACAATTATTATATTGGTTCAAATCGCGCTGTAAAATGCCTTAACATCGGCGCTTCATAAGTTATTTTATAACCTTTAAGATTATTCCGTTTTTTATAAACCTCAACTATTACTTCAATTAAATAATCAATATGACTTTGTGTATAGACTCTGCGCGGTATTGCTAGTCTGACTAATTCCATCATTGATGGAATAAACTTGCCATTTTTATCATACTTACCAAACATAACGCTTCCGATTTCAACAGCACGCACGCCGCCTTCAAGATAAAGCTCACATACAACTGATTGTCCCGGATATTGCTCAGGCGGAATATTCGGTAAAAATCTTTTTGCATCAATATAGATTGCATGTCCTCCAGGCGGTTCAATAATCGGAACACCGGCAGCAAGTAATTTTTCACCCAGATATTCCACACTCTTGATTCTGTATTGCAAATAATGTTCATCCATAATTTCCAACAAACCCTGAGCGACAGCTTCAAGATCGCGCCCTGCAAGTCCGCCATAAGTTGGAAATCCCTCTGTAACTATTAACATATTTCTGCTATTCATTGCAAGCTGCTCATCATTCAATGCAAGAAATCCTCCGATATTTACAAGTGCATCTTTTTTTGCACTCATTGTTGCACCGTCTGCATAAGAAAACATTTCCTGAGCAATTTCAAGCGGAGTTTTGTCTTCATATCCTTTCTCTCTCAGCTTAATAAAATAAGCATTTTCAGCAAAACGGCAGGCATCAAGAAAAAGCGGAATATTATATTTTTTACAAACTTCCTTTGTCTCTCTTATATTCTGCATTGAAACAGGCTGACCGCCGCCTGAGTTATTTGTAACGGTAATCATACAAAGCGGAATATTTTCAACACCTTTTTCTTTTATAAATGCTTCCAGTTTTTCTATATCCATATTACCTTTAAAATCAGCACGAATCTCAGGATGTTTTCCAACTTCATTTAAAAGATCAACTGCTTCTGCGCCGCTGAATTCAACATTAGCCCGGGTTGTGTCAAAGTGAGTGTTATTTGGTATGTATTTACCAGGTCCGCCGACAATTGTAAACAATATTTTTTCTGCTGCTCTTCCCTGATGAGTTGGAATGATATATTTCATTCCGGTTATACTTCTTACAACAGATTCAAAATGATAAAAACTTTTTGAGCCTGCATAAGATTCATCGCCATCCATAATTCCAGCCCATTGCTTAGCGCTCATTGCAGATGTTCCGCTGTCTGTCAGCAGATCAATTAAAACATCATCAGCGTGAATTAAAAAAGGATTATAACCGGCATCTTTAAGAAATTTTTCTCTTTCTTCCCGTGTTGTAAATCTGATTGGTTCAACTGATTTTATTTTGAATGGTTCAATAATGGTTTTGGGTTTCATAAAACTTCCATAATAGAATTAAGTTAAAATTTTCTTGAACAAATTTACAAATCATTATTCTAAGATGAATTTTTGCTAAAAAATATATGTAAAGCATACTTGACTTTTTGTAAAGAATACTATAAATTGGGGCAGAATAAAACCGGAGATTTAAAATGAATAGTAAAACAAAAAAAATCCATTTCCCATTTACGAATACTATTTTAATTCTTTCCTTAGTTCTTTTATTATTTCCTTTGTTTAGTATCAATTTAGTTGTTAATTCTATTGATGAAACAAATATTAAACTTGTGCGATTATTATTCCTACTTTCAACATTATTGTCCGCCAGTGGATTTATATATTGCACAATAGGATTCCATTACAAGATTGTCAGTGGTGACGAACTTAAGTTCAGGATTCATCTGGAAGCACTAAATATTGCTTTTACAACAACATTGGTTTTCCTATTTGCTTTAATTTTCATCTTTATAAATTTTAAACCAACCTGGCTCAACTACTTGATTCTTATAGTTGCCATTATAGCGATTGTAGCTTATTTGATAGGTGTTGAAATAGTTAAAAGGAAATATAGATGAAAAACATACTCCACATATTACGGGCAGAAAAGAGATACTCGCAGGATGATCTTGCAAAACTTGTTGATGTATCAAGACAAACAATCAATGCAATCGAAAGAGAAAAATACGATCCAAGTTTACCTTTGGCTTTAAAGATTGCAAAAGTTTTTAATAAAAAAGTTGAAGAAATATTTTTTTTAGAGGAGGTCTGAAATGTTACTCAGATACTGGTACGAATTTATAACCGGGGTTTTAATTTTATTAGCAGTGCTGATATTCGGTTCTAAAGGACTTACAGCTTTAGCCATATTAGCATTTTTACCTATCATCATGAGAATAAAAAAAATCAAACCGGATGAACGTGAAAAGCAATTATTTTTCAGGAGCACTCAGCTTATAATAAACATAATAGTCTTTTCAATTATAATTGGTGCTTTTGTTTTCGGGCTGAAGATTAAAGACCTGTCAAATATGGATAGCAGTGCATTAGGAATTGGTGCAGCAGTCTTTTTAATTTTTGTCAGTTCTATAAGATTATTTTACTATTACAAACATTAGTTCTCAGACATAATTTTATTGCCTTTTGATTTATTCCTAAATAGTTTTCTTATGTGTCATTTCAAAAATAAGCAGGAGAAGCAATGGAAACTGAAGATACTCTTCAACCTCAGGAACCTAAACAAGAGATCCAGGATTTATCGCATACTGATAAAATCGTTGGAGTAATATCTGAGCCTCAAAATCTTTTTTCTAAACTTGTTTTCTTTCCAACAAAAGCAACTGACTGGATTTTACCTCTTTTAGCGCTGATAATTGTAGGGATAGTTTCAACTTTTATCTACATGTCCAACCCGGAAATTAAATATGAAATGCAGCAGCAGCAGAAAAAAGCAATGCAGGAACAATTTGATAAAATGGTTGAAAGCGGACAAATGACCCGTGAACAAGCTGATGAACAGCTTGATAAAACTATGGCAATGTTTAGCAATAATACTATGATGCAGCTTTTTTCGGCAATTGGAATTTTAATAATGATGCTGCTTTGGTTTTTTGTTATAACTACAATTGCTTTTTTAACTGCCAGGTTTGTACTTAAAGGCGATGGCAATTACGCGCAGGCAATGACTGCAATGGGCTTACCAATTTATATTAGTGTTCTGCAGGGAATAATTTTAGTTATTGCCGGATTGTTAATGGGTAAAGTATTAACAGGAATTAATCCTGCTTCACTTACAGATATGGATTTAAAAACATTACCGGGATTTTTATTAAGCAGGTTAGATGTTTTTTCAATCTGGTTTTATGTAGTTGTTGGAATTGCTTTTGCCAAAATGTTTAAATCAAACGATACAAAAAAATATGTTATTACTTCGCTTGTCATCTGGCTGGTTTTTATGTTTATTATTTTTGGCTTAGGAAAGATTGCTCCGGCAATATTCGGAAATATGATAAGATAATTTTTTGTGACTTGGTGTTTTCGTAGCGGGAAATAATCCTGCCACTGAAAACAAAAAAATATTAACTGAATTCTCAAACTTTATTCTTTATTTTCTATTTTCCATTCCCACGCATTTGTAAACAAACCAAGCGGCGAAAAGTGTATGTTTTTTATCCGCTTGTTGTATGCAATAATATTATCCTGCCAGAACAGAACTGTCATTGGTTCAGTATCTTTAAATATTTTACCGATAGCTTTGTATGTTGATATTTGTTTTTCATCACTATCGGAAGGATTAATATTATTTAATAAAGTATTTACATCCTTATTATTATAACCCGAAAAATTAAACATCCCTTTTTTAGAATCCGGATCGATAAAGTTATCCAGGTTTATCGGTATTTCTACTGTCAATCCGGAAAGCCAGGCATTGTATTTTTTATTTCTCAGCCCATCAATAAACTCGCCTTTATCTACAAAGATTGTTTTTACATCTATACCAATTTCTTTCAGATTATTTTTTATGATGGTTGCAGCGTATTCACGAACCGGATTTCCGATATTTGAATAAATCTCAAACGAAAATTCTCTGTTATTTTTTTCAAGTACTCCATTGCCATTTAAGTCTTTCCATCCTTCTTCTTCAAGCATCTTTTTAGCAAGCGATGGATTATATTGAAAATTGAATAATGTTGAATCAATATATGATTTAAATATCGGAGAAATCGGTGAATCGTAAATCTGTCCGAATTTTCCGATTACAGATTTAAATATTTCATTGCGGTTAATACCAATTGATAAAGCTTTTCTTACTTTAGAAGATGCAAAAAATGTGTTGGCTTTAATTTGTTTTTTCTGATATGCATCAGGATCAATATTATTCCATCCCAAGTAATCAAAATCCCTTCCTTTAATTAAACCAATGACAATCTGATTATAATCATTGAGTTTTTTAACTCTCTCGGCTTCCAGGTTTTCTATTAAATCAATTTCTCCCGTTGTTAACTGAGTAAACATTGAAAAATCATCAGCAATGATTTTAAAGATTATCTCCCGAACGTTCTTTTCATCATTGAGATAACATAAACTATCTGCTACAAGATGAATTTTTTGATCACGATCCCATTTATATAATTTAAATGGACCGCTTGTAACCGGTTTATAATTCATTTCGCTCGTGTTGATTTTTTCTCTATCTAAATTTTTATAAGAATGGGAAGGAAGCACAGCAAAATTAAAATCAAGAAAAGAATAATGTTTATAATCTTTAAAGAAAATGGTTAAACTTTTATCAGAGTTCTTTCTGAAAGTTTTGTCAAGATCTATATGCAGGTTTTCATCAGTAAAGAAGTTCTCAAACAAGCCATACAATCGGCTGTCAACAACAGGGTCAGAATAAATATCAAATGAAAATATTATATCATCAACCGTAATTGGTTCGCCATCAGACCAATAAAGATTATCTCTTAAATTAAAAGTGATTAAGTCAGAATCAGGTTTTACCTCCCAGCTTTCAGCAAGCATTGGTTCAAACTCAATAACACCGAGTGAATCATTCCATTTTTCAATCGCAGGTTTTAAAAACAGCAAGTCAATCAAATGTCCTTCCTGTAAATCAAAAGCATACATCGGATTTAATGTTGCAACATCAGCGGGAATACTAATTACCACAACATTTTTACTCTTTTGAGTATCTCTGCTGCATTGAGTTAAAATTAATATGCTTACAAATGATAGTAATATAATTGATATTACGAAGGATCTGTTAAATTTTGTCTTTTTAAATTTATCAAACATCTTCAGTGTCCTTTTTAAATTTCTAACAATAAAACATTTTAGTAAAAAAATAAAACAAATTCATTACATTATACTTTGCGGATCAACATCATAAAATAAGTCTACGTCTCTGTAACGAGATTTTCTGTTAAACTCTGTCCAGGCTTCTAAAATTGCCTTTCTTAAAATCGCTCCGCCCGGGTCTATATCTTTAAAACTTTTTATTAAGATATGATATCTGTAGTTATTCATAAGTTTGAATATTTGTGCAGTGGTTGGATCGGAAATTTTAAGATATTTTTTATACCTGACTAATTCCTTATAGTAATCACTGATTGCACCTTTAGCCTTCTCAATATTTTTATCTTTGGATTCAATCAAAGCAATTCTTGTAAACGGAGGATAACCCATTTTTTGTCTGTCAGCTTTTTCTTTTTCATAAAATCCTGCATAGTCATTTTCCAACACTTTCCTTAGCACAAAATGTCTTTCGTTATAAGTTTGAATTATTACTTCACCTTCTGCTTTGCTTCTTCCTGCTCTGCCTGAAACTTGCGTAAGAAGCTGGAATGTTCTTTCATCGGCACGAAAATCTGGCAGCCATAAAGTTGTTTCAGCAGAAATCACTCCAACTAAAGTAACTCTGGGAAAATCCAACCCTTTTGAAACCATCTGAGTTCCGACAAGAATATCAATTTCTCCTTTGCTGAAACTTAAAAGAAGATTGCTCAGATAAGCTTTTCTTGCAATTGAATCGGAATCAATCCTTTCAATTTTTGCATTCGGAAAATAAAACTGCAATTCGTCTTCAACTCTTTCAGTTCCCGTTCCAAAATATTTTATGTTGATTGAACCACAATGAGTGCAGGCACCGGGAACTGGTTTAATCAGTCCGCAATAATGACATTGTATTTTATTTTGATTTATATGATAAACCATCGGCACCGAGCAGTTTTCGCACATCTCTACTTCGCCGCAATCGTTACAAAATATTTGTGTAGAAAATCCCCTTCTGTTCTGAAGTATAATTATTCCTTCTTTTTTCTTTAATCTGTCTTCTATTTTATCTAATAATATTTTTGAAAAAACAGTTTCAGTTTTAGATTTGTTTTTTTCGTGAGCAATATTTACAAAGGTAATCTTCGGAAGTTTTACATCATCAATTCTTTTGGGAAGTAATAACAATTTATACTTTCCGATCTCTGCGTTATACATACTTTCGATAGACGGAGTTGCTGAACCTAAAACCACGGGACAATTAAAAATACTGCCGAGCATAACAGCAGAATCGCGCGCATTATACTTCGGAATCATTTCAAAGCTTTTATAACTTGCATCGTGTTCTTCATCTACCACAATCAAACCAATTTTATCCAGCGGTGCAAATAAAGCTGAACGCGCTCCGATAACAACTTTGGATTTTCCATTTAATACCCGCCGCCACGAATCATATCTTTCTCCGGCAGACATACGACTATGAATAACCGTAACAGTATCGCCAAAATTGTTAAAGAATCTTGAAGTGATTTGCGGAGTAAGAGAAATTTCAGGAACAAGAATTAAAACCGATTTGTTTTTAGCTAAAACCTGTTTTGCTAATTCAATATAAACCTGAGTTTTACCGCTTCCGGTTACTCCGTGCAACAAAAATGTTTTAAATTCATTTTTATTTAATGATTGTGAAACTTCGTCAACTACATTCTGCTGATCCTTTGTAAGTGTTAATTGCTGATGCTCTTCTTCATAATGTTCTTTAAATCTTCTGTCAACTTCCTTCTCAAATATTTTAACCAAACCTTTTTGTTCTAATCCATTTAAAGATGATTGGGAGGATTCTGTTTTATGCAGAAGCTCCGCAACAGGAAGTGCAATATCTTTTGCTTCAATTAACTTCAGCAATATCTTAACCTGTTTTGGGGATTTTCTGTCTAACTCAGGAAATACAGAATAAATTTCAGAGATCGTTTTTGCAAGCTTTACATATTTAACTTTTTTAATCTTAACAGTTGCTTTTTTAACCTCATCTACAACTGTTACAGCGCCTTCATTATGTAATATTCTTATGTGAGAATAAATATTTTTTTTCTTAACTGCTTTCTGAAGAGTGGCAAAACTTATTTCATCTTTTGGGGAAAGCTCAAGAAGGATTTTAAATCTTACGGAGTCCTTTTTTTTCTCTTTTAATAAAAGTTCGTTAACGAATTCTTTATCAACAACAATTTTTCTTTTTGTTTCAACATCTGTTCCTTGCGGCACAAGAAGTTTTAATGCTTCGCCAAGCGAGCATAAATAATATTCAGATAACCATTCGTAAAACTTAATTGTTTTTTTTGTAAAGGTCGGTTTATCATCAAGGATATCAGTAATTGGTTTTACTTCTTCTTTCTTAAGTGAGACTGAAGCGGGTATGTTTGTAATAAATCCTGTTAAAGTTCTTTTACCAAAAGGAGCAACGGCTCTTACGCCAACTTTTACATATTCCTCCAAATCCTTTGGAACTGAATAAGAAAAGGCTTTCCTGAATGGTAATGAAAAAACAACTTCAACAAACATCAATCCTCTTTCTTATAAAACTTTGCAAGTGATGTCAAACCTTCACGATTAGTATCATCACTGAACATTTTAAACTTTAATGTTTTTATGGATTTATCCCAGATAATCCTTTGATAATCTTTTGTTCTTGTAATCTGACCATTGGTAGAAATGATACTATCTGTCGGCGGAATAGTTAAAAAATAATACGGTGATTCATACTGCATTCCTTCCACATTATTGACATTATCAAATTCATACTTTACGATAACATTAAGTTTATTGTTTTCAACCACAACATTACGATAAATAACATTTTTTCCTTCAGCTTTCATATCATTAATAAATTCCTGACTTTTTAATCCATGCTGCAGGATATTATCTACTTCTTCTTTTATGGTTTCAGCAGTGGTTGCATCAGTGTTCACATCATCAATAAAAACTGTGGCTGTTCCGGTTCCATTATCATTCAAATTAACTTCATAAGATACTGTGTTGAAGATAATACAGCCTGTAAGTTGTGTTAAACTTATTATCAGGAATAAATAAAATATTTTTTTCAAATCAGATTTCCTTTTTAATTATTTAATTCATAAAAAATTAATGTTTGTTTTTAGTTTAATTAAACAACTGCTTTTTCTAATAAAGTAAGCGTTTGATTGTTCGCATCAAGTTCTGCAAGTCCGCCAAACGGAATTGTTAATTTATCAACAATATGCCCGAATGACATTCCATACACTACAGGTATTTTTAAATTATCAAGTCTATCTTTCAATACTTCCATTAAAGTAAAAGTTTTATCAAATGCCGCATCTTTTACTTTGCTTTCACATTTACTGAAAATTCCCATCATAATACCGGAAGCTTTATCAAATTTTCCCGATTGAATTAACTGTGTTAACATTCTATCGATTCTATAAGGTTCTTCGCCGATTTCTTCAATAAAAACTATTTTGCCGGAATAATCAACATCAAACTCAGTTCCTATTAATGAAACCATAATTGATAAATTTCCTCCAACTAATCTCCCAACTCCTTTATCTTTTACAATAGTTACAACTCCGTATTTATTTTCATCCGTTTTTTCTTCAGAGTTTTTAAACAAATCATTTTGTTTTGGATTCATTAATACTCTTTTAAAATTATTTACAGAGTAATCATTAAAAGTGGAAGTGCCAACAGGACCGTGAAATGTAATCAATCCTGATTTTTGATAAATGCCATACAACAATGCAGTTATATCACTATAACCAATAAGCACTTTCGGATTAGATCTGATTATATCATAATTAAGCATCGGAAGTATGCGCGAACAACCATAACCTCCGCGGGCACACACAATTCCTTTAACTGTTTTATCAGCAAATTTTTCCATCAGATCATCTGCACGGTCTTTATCGCTGCCCGCAAAATATCCTGTTTGTAAAAGAATTTTTTCAGAATAAGTAGTTTCAAATCCAAGCTGATTAAGATTTGCAACTGATTCCTGCAATTCATCTTCGGAGATGTAACTGCCAGGTGCAACAATCGCAAGTTTATCACCAGATTTTAATCGCGGCGGTTTTATAACGGGCGGCTCATCCAATAAAATATTTTTAGGAAAACTTAAATTCGAGAAAGCTGCTGCTCCGATTGAAGCAACAGAGACTGATGTTATAAATTTTTTTCGGTTCATAAAAAATTATTCTACCAATAAATAGTTGTTATTAAGCAATTACATAAAGAAAGTTCAAAAACATCAAAAAAAGTAAGATTTTGGTTTTAAACTTGTATCCCAGTTACATGACAGTTACATAAGATTAAGCCCAAATTGGGATATACTTTGCATATTTTTTTGATTTATTATTCGGATCAGACTCTTTAATTAAACCTTCTGTTATAGAATCACTAATTATTCTTGAAACCATGGGATAGTTTTTTTCTTCAATATTAAATCTTTCACGTAAAGATTGATTAGTCATAGAAGAACCCGAGACATATTTTAAACAACAGTGCTGATAACAAGCTCTAATCTTATCTTTACGATCCATTTCCTTTAATTTCTTTGGCGAATAAAGAATTACTCTTGTAAAATTTTCTTCAGCTATAAACTCTGGAGCTGGTAATTGATAGAATTCACATTGAAAAACTACTTTATCTATACCGCTCCCTCTTTCTTCACAGATTCCAATTCTTCTCATAAGCTGAGCAAATTGTTCATTTCTTGATTGGGGATTGTGGTCAATGAATCTAAGAACATTTATTAATGGTCTCCCTGGGTTAGTGATTTCTATTCTATCACTGAATATTTCTATCATTGGCGATGAACCAGAAATCTCAAAATCCTGGTGGATTAAAGCATTAGCCACTAATTCCCTAACTGCTATTATAGGATATAACTTGGTTTCCTGACGTATAGCTTTAGTTATTACTTCATTAGAAGGTAAAATACCTGAAATAAAATCAATAAGCCCTTCAAAACCGTTTGCATAACCTTTTTTACCTAATTGCTCTTTTTCTGTAACTGTTCTATCAATGCCCTTATATAAGATAAGTCTGACAGCTTTTCTTGAAACATTTTCAAACTTGTTAATATCTTTAGAAAACAAGAGCGCACCTAAATTAGAAATACTATACTTTTCTTCTTTTAAAATAAGCTTCTCCTGTAAAAGCCTTTCAATAATAGAATTTTTATTTGTTGGTAACGGTTGCTTTAATAAATCGAAGAGTGTTGTATAATCCAGAAGACTTAAGACCTCATCTGATTCGAGATTATCTAAAGCTATGTCGTTCTCAAATTTTTTAGTTTTTGATTTATTCCAAATTTTTCTGGCTTTCTCCGGGAATTCGGAAAGCTTTTTCTTATAACTCCCGATTCTTATAAATTCTTCTCCTCTAAATTTGATTGGAGTATCGATTGTTGAGTCGATTTTAAAAACAACAATGTTTTTTAATTCAATTTCAAATTCAAAGATTTTAAAGTCAACTCTTGGTTTCAATTGAGTTGCAAGCCAGGTTTCTAATTCTTCATTTCCCACTTTACTAAGCTTAGGATTAAAATTTGTTCCTACTATATTATAAGTCTCGTTCTCAATTCCAAATATGAGATATCCATAACTCTGTTGATGTAAACAAGCAGAATTTGAAAGCGCTGAAATATATTCTCCTATTTGATTCGGATTTACATCGTTTACTTTATATTCAATCCACTCATTTTCACGTTTCTGTTTCAATATTTTAATTAAAACATCAGTTGTCATAGTATAGAAATTATTTTGTTCATAGCTTAATTTAGGAATGATATTTTGAAAATGCGAGAGCTTAAACTATTCACAAACCCAATCCGATAAAAGAATTGGGCTTGTTATAAAAAAACTAACATTTAATTCTTACATCAACAGCAAAAATTTTATTTTCGGTTGTAACCATTAACGGATTTAAATCAACCTCCGTAATTTCTTTATGATTGATCATCATTTGTGCAAGATTTTTTATTGCTTTTTTAACAGCGTCTATATCAGCAGATTCTTCACCTCGGACACCTTGAATTATTTTACCGATTTTGGTTGAGTTGATCATTTCATCAATATCATTTTCTGTTAAATATGCAGAACGCATAACTGTATCATCAAGATATTCAACATATTTTCCACCGGAGCCAAACATAACCATAGGACCGAAGCTCGGATCACGAAATGCACCGACTAACAATTCAAATTTTGATGTCAGGAAAGGCTGAATTAAAAATGTATCAAGTTGAATGTTTTTACTGCTGAAATCCCAAATCATTTTTTCGCAAGTTTTAATAAGCTCCGATTTGGTTTTAATGTTCAGCACAACGCCTTTCATATCTGTTTTATGAATAATCTTTTCTCCAATAGCTTTAAGCACAACAGGAAAATGAATTTCTTTTTTATTAAGCTCATCAATACTGTGTATCTCATTTTTTACAACCGGTAAATTATAATGATTACATAACTCAACAACTTCATTTTGAGTAAGAAACATTCCGGCTTTACTTAACAGATTAAAATCTTTTATTTCTTCATCAGCTTTTAGTCTGTTTAAATTTGATCTCTTATTTCTGAACTTTATAAGATTATTAATTACAACTGCAGGATCTTCTGGTCTTTTAAATAAGGCTCGTTTTGTTTTTGATTCAGTTCTGTATTCCTGCCAAAATTCGGGTAAAGGCATAACAACTTGAAAAATCGGTTTATCTGATTGTATTTCATTTATTCCTTCGATCACCGGTAAGGCTTTAACCATTATCGGTTCAACAAAAACAGAAATAACCGCATCAACATTTTCATCCTGGACAAGAATTTCATTAACAGTTTTGAATTGTTCAGCAGTTCCGCCCGGCAGAAGATCAACCGGATTGTTAACACTTCCTTCAGGATGAACAATTTCCTTAAGTTTAGCTTTTGTCTGATCAGTTAATTCTGAAAGTGAAAGATTATTTTTTTCAAGTGTATCAACTGTTAAAATTGCAGGTCCGCCAGCGTTTGTAACAACTGCAACACGATTGCCTTTCGGAGTGGGAAATTCCTCAAAACCTTTTGCAGTATTAAACATATCATTCAAATCATCAGCACGGATAATTCCAAACTGTTTTAAGATTGCATCAACAACTTTATCGCTGCTGCCAAGTGCGCCTGTGTGTGAAGAAGCAGCTTTGATTCCGCTTGATGTTCTTCCGCCTTTAAGAACAATTACTGGCTTGGTTATCTTATCATCAATAAAATATTTTATAAACTTTTCACCATCGACAAAACTTTCAAGATAGTAAGTAATAACATTTACATCTTTACAATCCTGCCAGTATTCAAGTAAATCATTTTCATTTACATCAGCTTTATTACCAACACTTATAAACTGACCGAAACGAATATCAGTTTCGCGCAAAGAGTTTAATACCGCAGCACCAATCGCACCGCTTTGTGAACAGAAAGCCATTGTTCCGGTTCTTGGTTCTTCAGCAACAAAGGTTGCATTCATTTTAACAGCGGGAAGAGTGTTTATAATTCCCATACAGTTTGGTCCGACCAATCTTGCATTGGAATCGCGGATTATCTGTAAAATTCTTTCTTCTGCATCTGCTCCCGTTTCACCGGTTTCTTTAAAACCAGCAGTAATAAGAATTATCGCTTGAGTTTTTTTGGCGATCAACTCTTTGATTGTATCTTCAACAAATTGTTTTGGAACCATTACAATTGCTAGATCAATTCTGTAATCAATCGAGCTGATTGTAGGATAACATTTAAAGCCGAGTATTTCATCTGCTTTCGGGTTTACAAGTGCTAAATCACCTGTATAACCGTATTGTTTAACTGATTTGGTTAATTCATAGCCGAGACTTTTTGGTTTGGAAGATGCACCAACGATGCAGATTGTATCGGGATAGAAATATTGATCAAAAACAGAATCCATATTTTACCAATCTTTATTTTTTTGATATATCAAAATTAAAGCAAAGTGATGAGATTTCGATAATTTCAGTGATAATTAATTGGGGAGAAAAATTGAGAAATTTTGTTAATGTTTGTGACGCGGAAGAATAAACACTCTATCCGCAAAAAATTACCCGCAAATACTAAATAACAGCACTGCCACCCGAGCTGTTATAAGTACTGCGGGTAAGTTTTTATTATAGCCTATCTGGGTCTTATCATATTTTCAGGTTTTAACAAATCATCAAGCTCTGTTTTAGATAACAGTTTCTTTTCCAATACTAATTCATAAACTCCGCGGTTTGTATCCAGTGCTTCTTTAGCAAGCTTGGTGCAGGTCTCATATCCAAGTGCAGGATTAAGAGCTGTAACAATTCCAATACTTCCTTCTACAAGTTTTCTGCATCTTTCTTCATTCGCAGTTATACCATCAATGCATCTTACTTTCAAAGTCATCATTCCGTTCTTTAACATTTCAATTGATTCAAACAAGCTTTGAACGATTACGGGTTCAAAAACATTCAGTTCAAGCTGTCCGCCTTCAGCAGCAAGTGTTACTACCAAATCATTTCCAATTACTTTAAATGCAATCTGAGTTACAACTTCAGGTATAACAGGATTAACTTTTCCGGGCATTATTGAAGAACCCGGCTGCATTGGTGGCAAATTGATTTCGTGAATTCCGGTTCTTGGTCCTGATGATAACAATCTTAAATCATTACTGATTTTTGAGAGCTTAACAGCCAATCTTTTAACCGCAGAAGAGAACATTATAAACGCACCTGTATCCTGTGTTGCTTCAACAAGATTTTCTGCGAGAACAATATTCAGTCCGGTTGCTTCTCTTAAGTGTTCTACAACTTTGGCTGAGTAATCGGGATGAGAATTAATTCCGGTTCCGATTGCTGTTGCACCCATATTTACTTCTAAAAACAATTTTGCATTTTGTTCAAGTCTCTTAACTTCTTCATTAAGCATAACAGCATAAGCTTCAAATTCCTGTCCCAGAGTCATTGGAACCGCATCCTGTAACTGAGTTCTTCCCATCTTAATAATATGCGAAAATTCTTTTGCTTTGGCTCTGAATGATCCAATTAGTTCCTGTAATACTTCCACCAATTTTTCCTTTGAGTTAATTAAAGCAATTTTCACAGCAGTAGGATAAGCATCATTTGTAGATTGAGAAAGATTAACGTGATTATTCGGATGACAATATTTATAATCTCCTTTTTCATAGCCTAAAATCTCAAGTGCACGATTTGCGATGACTTCGTTTGCATTCATATTCGTTGATGTTCCAGCACCGCCCTGAATCATATCAACAACAAAATGTGAATGAAGTTTTCCGTTTATTATCTCATCGCAAGCCTGAACAATTGCGCCTGATATCGGTTTGGATAAAAGTCCAAGATCATAATTGGCTTTTGCAGCGGCTTTTTTAACCATTGCAAGCGCTTCTATAAGAACAGGATAAAAATCTAATGTTACTCCGCTTATGTTAAAATTTTCCATTGCACGCAATGTCTGCACACCGTAATAATATTCGTGAGGCACTTCCCTGTTGCCAAGTAAATCGTGTTCATTTCTTGTTCTGCCTGATTGATATTGAGCAGCAATGTTTATTACTCGTGTATTTGCAGCGCTCATTCTTCTTGAAATAACTCTGCCGATACTTGAAAGAATTGCAACAGCAGTTTCGTTATCTTCTTTCATTAGCTGTTTAAAACTGTCTCTTGATAAAACGAAAATAACAGAATCAATCGTGGCTCGTGCAGAAGTTGAATGCGGTGAATCATCCATTAATGCGCCTTCACCGAGAAAATCATATTTACTGAAAATTGATAGTCTTTTTTCTCCTCCGTAAGGTGTGCGTTTAAATAATTCCACTTCGCCATCGTAAATAACAAACAAATTTTGGCGAACATTATTTTCATTAAAAACCATGCTGCCCGCTGAAAAATTTTCAACTTTTATTTTTTCGCAAATTATTTTTAATTGTGAATCGTTAAGTTCTTTAAATAATTGTATTTGTTTTAAGAATTCTATTATTTGTGTTTTTTCCATTTCAGTTCCTATAAATTAAATTACTGTTATACAAATTTACTCTTATTTTCTGTCAAATTGATTATGAATAGAAGTCAGAAAACAGGAGTCAGAAGTCAAAATATTTTTCACTCAAAAAAATTTTTCTAAAGGAGAACTTAGTATCCTGTTCTTCTTTAATTGGAACACGGATTTAACTGATTAAACTCTGTATTACTCAGTGTAAGAAATTAGAAAAGGAGTCAGAAGACAGAAGTCAGAATTTTAACGCAAAGATTTTATTTGTTATTCATAAAAAACCTTCGAGGCTGCAATCTGTAATAAGATTTTAACCTCAAAGGTTGAATGTTAATTGACAGAATTTATTTCAGCAGAATTAATTTCTTCGTTGTTGTAAAATTCCCTGAGGTAAGTGTGTAGAAATAAATTCCGCTCGCAAGATCTTTGGGTTGAAAAGTTACATCATAACTTCCTGCTCCCTGATATATGTCAAGAATCCGTGCGACTTCACTACCCATTAAATTATAAACAGTTAATTTAACTTTTCCGGATTGTGGGATTGAATATTTAATATGCGTAGTTGCATTAAAAGGGTTTGGGTAGTTTTGTGATAACGAGTAATCTGATGCTTCGATACTGCTTTGACTTACTGAAGTGGAGCCGGTGTCTTGAATAGCTATCAGTGTTTTAACTCCTTGTGTAAAAGTACTATATAGGCATTTACCAATATACAATGTCCCATCCGAAGCAATTGCAGTTGAATTTTCCACATAATACCCTTCAAGAGGAATTTGCCACAACAACTCTCCGTCTTTTGATACAGCATAGTAATTGTATCCGAAAGTAGAACCACAATAAACCGTACCATCCTTATCGCATATCAATGGCATTACTATTACCTCTTCAGGCTGATCGAATTGATAAGTCCATCTGTAATTGCCATAATAATCAACACTTTCAAGTCTGCTATACCAAACAACACCGGCACTATCTGCTACGTACGTATAATAAATATTTCCCTCGTAATCCATCGCTGGCGAGCTTTCTGTGAAATTAGCATTATTATTATTGATTACATATTCCCAATTTAAATTACCTAAACTATCAATTGATGTTAAACTCCAAGGAGGTGTGCATCCAGCTAAAAAAATAATATTTCCATTGTTATCAATAAGTAATGGTAAACGTCTATCACCAGGGCATTCTAAATACCATTTTAGACTACCATCAAGGTTTAATGCATATAAATTACTTCCTTTGCCTGTTGTATAAATTGTATTTCCATCAGGAGAAAATGAAACTGATCTTGGAAAAAGACCACCACCATAATTTGCTTTCCAATTTAATCTTCCTTCTTTTGAAAATGAAAACAAGTATCCTGTACTGTTAGCTATGTATATATTACCCTGTAAGTCAGTGTTCATTACTCTCTGATGAATATTTCCACCTGTATCATATTTCCATTTGAGATTTCCTTTGGTATCAATTGCATATAACCATCCGCTTTGTGAACCAAAGAATATTGTACCTTCATTGTTGATTAAGTAACCAGATTCGTTTGCAAAAGGGGTTCCTGTCAAGAATGTCCATATAATCCTTCCATTGTCCGGGTCTATTGCATAAAAATAATTTGTTGTATCTCCCATAAAATACAAATAAGCATTAGTGCCTACATACAACGTACCATCCTCACCAATGATTGGTCCTGAATATACTCCATAAGGTAAATCCAGTGTCCACTTTATCGTTGGTGTTTTTGGTCCTGAATACGGTGATCTTCCTGTAATTTGTGGGTCGTGTGCAATCATTGGCCAGGGACTGTTCGCTAGAGTTTGCCAGGGAATGTCAACCTGCTGTTGTGAATGGATTAAGCTCGTAAATAATAAAAATAATAGAACAGTCTTCATAATTATTTGCTCCTGAACTTTAATATTAAAAGATAAAGAGGTTATTTTTTATTTAAAAATAACCTCTTACTCTGTTATGGCTACTTCTGTAAAATTAGTTTTTTCGTTTCAATATATTCACCGGCTTTTAACTGATAAAAATATATCCCGCTTGTAAGATTTGATGCATCAAACTTTATACTATGCGAGCCTGCTTCTTTATAAGAATCTACAAGAGATGCAGCTTCTCTTCCCAATACATCATATACTTTTAGTGTTACCTGAGCGGAAACAGGTAGTGAAAACATAATTGTTGTAGCTGGATTAAACGGATTAGGATAATTTTGTGATAATGAATAATTATTGATTC